>JAVBRS010000104.1:0-5421 GCA_031547715.1 Oscillospiraceae bacterium | reverse complement strand
TGCGCCCACATTAACATTCCCAAGGGCTTTTATTTTACTTCGTATCTCACCAACCTGGCGGCGCAGCTCTGTAATTCCGGTAAACTCAACCTTGAAAGCGGCGGCGGCAAGCGGGGTTAGTTCGTATTCCTCCCACAGGCGGGCGGTGGTTATGTCGTACTCTGCCTCCAGGGCGCGCTGCCGTTCTTCCAGGCGGGCAATCTCCTTTGAAAGGCGTTCCCTCTCGTCTATCAGCGCACGGTTTTCCGTGCGTGCTTTTGCCGTTTGCTCATCAAGGGCAAGGCGGGCAGTTCTCGCTTCCTGGCTTTTGTCTTTTGCGGTTTGCTCTGCTTCTTTCAAAGCTGCCATTTGGTTTTTGGCCTCTTCAATTTTCCCTTTAATTTCTGTTATTGCACCTTGTGTGCGCTGCATATTTTCTGCAATTTCACCTGCGCGGGCCTCTTCGCCGCCGCCGCGTTGGCGCAAAGCTTCTGCTGCCATGGCAGCGCTTTCAATGTCTTTTTCCGCCGCAAGTTTTTCAAGCGCCAAGGCCTGTTGCCGCTGTGATAGTTCGGCCCGCTGCTGGGCAAAGCCGGCCCCTTCCACACCTGTTTGAACAAGGTTTTGTTCCATCGCGGCAGCGCTTGCACCCGCAATGGAAAGTAGGTTTGTAATTTCACTGCTGCGCATTGCAGCTGCTGCCATGTTTGCTTTTAAAGTGTCAATTTCCGCCTGCAGTGCACCGGCGCCGGCGCCGGCCGCCGCAAGTGCACTGTTAATGTGGTTAATCTGCGCCTCACAGCGTATTTCATCTTCACGGTTCTGGGCCAGCTCCCATTCTGTTGCACTGGCTTCTGCCGCAAGCTTTTCCACCTCTATTTTAACGGTGCGCTCTGTCTCCTGCGCTTCCGCCCTGCTTTTTTTAAGTTTTTCAATGCCGGCAGCAAGCTCTTCCAGCTCTAGTTTGCGGCTGAAAAGCCCCGCTGAGCGCGCCACAGAACCACCTGTGAAAGAACCGCCCGCACCTACCAACTGCCCGTCTTTTGTTACAACACGGTATTTGTAGCCGGTGGCCCGCGCAACGGCACTCGCGGTGTTAATATCCTCAACAACCAAAATACGCCCCAGCAGGTTGGATACAATTTTGTCGTATTTCGGGTTGCAGGCCACCACACCACTTGCAACCGTAGCACCTGCCGGCAGGCTTTGCCCCCTGTCTAAATCTCTGGGCTGCACTGTGTCCAGCGGCAGGAAGGTAGCGCGCCCCGCATTGTTTTGCTTTAAAAAGGCTATGGCTTCTTTTGCCGCAGCCTCATTTTCTACCACCACGTTTTGCAAGGCAAAGCCAAGGGCGGTTTCCACGGCAATTTCATAGCCTGCATTGACACGCAAAAGGTTTGAAACCGGCCCCAGCAACCCGCGCAGGCGCCCTTGCTCCCCTGCTTTCATAACGGCCTTCACACTGCTTGAAAAGCCATCCATGCTGCGCTCCAGCTCTTCCAGCAGGGTTGCCCGCTGGTTTGCAGCGGCCAGCTTTTGTTCGGCCGCCGCACTTTGTGCTGCGGCTTCCTGCAGGCGTTTTTGCCTGCTTTCAAGTTTCAGGGCCGTGCCTTCTTTTATGTTTTCAAGGGCGGTTTTGCTTTTCTGTACCGCCTGCATAAAATCTAATGTTTCGGCCTGTTCTGCTTCAAGGGCTTTTTTCTCTTCAATGGCGGCGGTAAGGTCTTTTTGTGCGCTTTCAAGGCGTGCACCGCCCGCCGCTGTGTTCGCTTGCAGGGCGGCGTTCTCCACCCTCAACTCTGTCTGGGTGTTAAGCAGCTTGTCCAGCTCACGCTGCAGGGCACTGCGTTTTTCATCAAAGGCAATGTCTGTGGTGTTAAGCTGCACAAGCTCGCCGCTCAAACCGGCAAGGGCACTTTCAACTTTTTGCAGCTTTTCTTTTGCCCCGGCCATCGCCTCCGCCTGCTCTTTTTGCTCCCGCTCCAGCACTTCCCTTGTTTGGCCGGTTTTTTCAAGTTCGGCGGCAAAGCTGCGCAGCGCCTCTTCAGCGTTAGCAATATTGCTTTTCATAACGGCAATACCGGCGGTTATGGCGGCGTATTCTTCAGTTGCTTTTGCGGCGGCAGTTAAATATTCTTCACTTGCCCCCTCCAGGCGGCGGCTTTCAAAAAAAGCCGCTTCCTCTGCGGCGTCTGCCGCCAGCATGGCCTCCTCCGCCTTTGCATAATCTGCCGCTGCCACCTCAATGCTGCGCTGGTGCGCCCGCAGAGATTCTTTGGCTTTTTCAATGCTGTCCAGCCACAGGGTTATTTCAAGCCCTTTGCGCTGTGCGCTCAACTCTATAAACTTGGCTGCTTTCTCGCTCTCTTTCGCCAAAGGGCCAACACGCTCTTCCAGCTCGTTTAAAATATCGCGCAGGCGCAGCAGGTTCTCCTCGGTGCTTTCAAGTTTGCGCTCGGCCTCATTTTTCCTGTAGCGGTAGCGGGAAATGCCGCTGGCCTCTTCAAAAATCTCTCTGCGCTCGGCGCTTTTGGCAGCCACAATTTCCGCAATTTTACCCTGGCCTATTATTGAATAACCGTCTCTGCCAAGGCCGGTGTCAAGCAGTAGTTCGTAAACATCTTTAAGGCGCACGTTCTGGCCGTTTACAGCGTATTCACTCTCTGTGCTGCGGTAGTAGCGCCGTGTAATAACCACCTCGTCCTGGTCTACCTCCAGCCGGCGGTCGGTGTTGTCTATGTATATGGATACGGCGGCAAAACCCATGGGCCCACGGGTTTTTGTACCGCCGAAAATGACATCCTCCATTTTGCCGCCGCCCCGCAGCTGGCGGGAAGATGTCTCCCCCAAAACCCAGCGCATGGCATCACTTATGTTGCTTTTGCCGGAGCCATTGGGCCCTACCACCGCTGTGATACCCTTTTCAAAACTTATTTTTGTTTTGTCCGGAAAGGATTTGAAACCTTGAATTTCAAGTGCTTTTAAAACCACGTTTTAACTTCCTTCAATTGTATTTGTTGCTTTTGCCTTAAACCGACAGGGCTTTGCAATACTTGTTTTAAGCCTGTGCCGGGTGGTTTAAAGGCCCATAAGTTTCAGCGCCTCACAGGCGGCCTGTTGCTCTGCCGCTTTTTTTGAAAGGCCGACACCCCTGCCAATTACGTTTGAATTTAAATGCACTTCAACGGTAAACCGCTTGTTGTGGTCCGGGCCGCTTTCCTCTACCACCACGTAACGCAGCCTCTCGCCGGGGTTTTGCTGCACAACCTCTTGCAGGGTTGTTTTATAATCTTCTGCGGCAACTTCCTCCGTTCGCACAAAGGGCAGAATGAAGGCCTGGGCGGCATCTACGCCGCCGTCAAGGTAAATTGCCGCTATCAGCGCTTCAAAGGCATCTGCACAAATGCTGGCGCGGGTGCGCCCGCCGTTCATCTCTTCGCCTTTGCCAAGCAGCAGGTGGGTGCCAAGGCCAATTTGCTTTGCATAGCCAAAAAGCGCCTCTTCACACACAAGGCCCGCACGCACCCTTGTAAGCTCACCCTCTGGGTATTGCTTGTGTGCGCGGAACAAAAAATCGCTCACCACCAATGACAAAATGCTGTCGCCCAAAAACTCCAGCCGCTCGTTGTGTACGGCGGTATGTTTTGCCTCATTGGCGTAAGAGGTATGAGTGAGCGCCCGCACAAGCAGGGCGCGGTTTTTAAACGTGTAGCCAATTTTGCTCTCAAGTTCAGGTTTCATTCCTCTGCCTCCTCCTGTGTTGCAACTGCCTTGCGCACCGCCTCAATGCTGTCGCTTTCAGCAAACTTTTTTGCCTGGCGAATTGCGTTTTTAAACGCCCTTGCACTTGAAGAACCGTGGGCTTTAATAACCGGCTTTGCCACCCCTAAAATAGGTGCGCCGCCGTGCTCTGCATAATCCATATGGTTTTTCATTTCGCGCATCTCTTTTTTTGTTAATACGGCGGCTATTTTGGTTTTGAAGTTCTTCATAAAAACTTCTTTTATGCTGCCCATAATATACCCGGCAAGGCCTTCGGTAAGTTTTAAAATAATGTTGCCTGTAAAACCGTCTGCAACAACTACATCCGCTTCACCAAAAGGTATCTCTCTCGCTTCAATGTTGCCGCCAAAATTAATGTCGCCGCAAGCTTTCATCAGGGTGTACGCCTCTTGAACAACCGGGGGGCCTTTGTGCTCTTCAATGCCGTTGTTTGCAAGGCAAACAACAGGGTTTGCCCTGCCAAGCGTGCCTTTAATGTATGCCGCCCCCATTATGCCAAACTGTAAAAGCATATCGGCGCGCACCTCGGCGTTGGCGCCACAATCCATCAGCAAAAACGGGCGTTTGCCCGGCAGTATCATGGCAAGGGCCGGGCGTTTAACGCCCTTTATGCGCTTTATAAATGTTGTGGCACCCACAAGCAGCGCCCCGGTGGAGCCCGCACTTACAAAGGCATCCCCTTCGCCGGCGGCAAGGGCTTTTAACCCCACCGTCATGCTGGCTTCAGGGTACTTTTTAACAATGTCGGTTGCAGCGGCTTCCATGTCAATAACATCCGGCGCATGTAATATTGTCATCCCTTTCAGGGAAATGCCTTTTTCATTTGCAGCGGCCTCTATTTTCTTTTCGTCTCCAACTGCAATAATTTCAACCCCAAATTCCGCCACCGCCTGTGCTGCACCCTCTAGCGGTGCGTAAGGGGCAAAGTCCCCGCCAAACATATCCACAATAATTTTCATTTGTTGCCTCTTTCTTTTTACCGTGGTGTTTAGAACACCACAATACGTTCCTTAATGGCATGTTTCAGCGGCAGTTTGTTTTTTAAAACGGCGGCTAAAATATGCCCGCAAAGCGCAAAATACTGGTTTAACTATATATAATAAAGCGGCACGCCGCTGAAAGGTTTAATAAATTTGCAAAGCTGAAAAGCAACACATTTTACCGGCTGGGCTACAGCGGGCGCCGCAAAAATTTACCCCCTGTGCTGCAGCCGCTAAACCTGCGCCCACCATGTGGCAAAAGCCGCACCCCCGCGTGAAGAAAACGCATCATACCTTTTAGCTTTGTCGCGTTCTTCATACGGCAAGGGTGGTAGAATGCCCATGTTGGCGCCCATTGGCTGGAAGTTTTTGTTGTCGGCATTCAGGTAGTGCAGCAACGCCCCACACATGCTTTCAACCGGCGGTGGCGGCAGCGTTTTGCCCTGCATTGCCGCAAGCATAAACCTTGCCGCCAGAAGGCCGGTGGCTGCACTTTCAGTGTAACCCTCGCCGCCGTTTATCTGCCCGCCGAAGTAAATGCGCTCGTCTTTTTTCAAGTTCAGTGTTGGGTGCAAAAGTTTGGGGCTGTTTAAAAAGGTGTTGCGGTGCATAACGCCATAGCGTGCATACACTGCATTTTTAAGCCCCGGTATAAGGCCAAAAACCCGTTTTTGCTCTG
>JAVBRS010000195.1:0-3704 GCA_031547715.1 Oscillospiraceae bacterium | reverse complement strand
ATGATTACAGTAAATTTCACATGGCATTGTTAAATGAAACTGAGCGGAAAGAGCGGCGTGAAAAAGTGTTTCCCGCTGACTGCCAAAAAGCCTTTGAACTGGGAAAAATCATAGCGACACAAGGTAAGCTTCTGTAGGTTGAAATGCTTTTCACCTTCATGCTCTGAGCCTGCCTGCAAACAGCGAAAAAGCGGCAGGCTGGCGCTTCTTGCAGGAATTTGATGGCAATGCATGAACGGCGGTTTTGTGCAAAACACAGGAATATATAATGATAAAGCAGGGGGCAACACTTCATTGGTGTTGCCCCCCTGCTTTTGTCTTTATATAATTTTTGCCGCAAATAAAAATAGGGCAAATGCAAGTGCGGCGGTTTTCTAGGTAGTTCAGGTTTTACGCAAATTTGCGGGTTTGCCTGCAAATTTGCCCCAAGGTTATATCTCATGGTGTGGGTTTGCCGCCGCCTGCTTAACAAAAACAGCATAGTTTAAACTGTGCAATTTTAATGTGGCAAATGAGGTGTTTATGGTACAATAAAGAAAATTTAATTTATGAAGGTGATAAGTGGTGAACACACAAAGAATATTCTCAAAAAACGCAACCTTTCAAAAATTTGAGGTGCTTAAAACCAACCGCAACAAAAGGCACAAATATAAAGAATTTTTTGTTGAAGGTGTACGCAACATAAATGCTGCAATTGCCAACGGGTGGGAGATAGTTTCTTTTATATACACATTTGAAACCGGGCTTTCAAACTGGGCAACCGGGGTTTTGGAAAATGTTAGAACAACTGTAAACTATGAGCTGCCGGTGCTGTTATCACAGGAACTAAGTGGTAAAAGCGAAACCTCAGAGCTGATGGCGGTGGTGAGAATGAAAGAAGAGGGTGCATTTAGCCTTTCAAAAAACCCGTTGCTTGTGCTGTTTGACAGGCCGTCAAACAAGGGCAACCTAGGTACACTTTTGCGCTCGTGTGATGCACTGGGCATAGAAGGGCTTATAGTTACAGGGCATGCGGTGGACATATACGAGCCTGATGTTTTAGCTTCATCCATGGGCTCGTTTTTCAAGGTTCCGTTTATACAACTTTCAAATAATGATGATATAGACGGTTATATTAAAAGTTTAAAGTCAAAGTACCCAAACATGAAAGCAGTTGGCACCACCGCCCATAAAGAGACAAGCATTTACAGTGTGGATATGGCCGGCCCTATACTGTTTATGGTGGGCAACGAAACGGTTGGGCTTAATAAACACCTTATAGAAATAAGCGATATTTTAGCCACCATTCCCATGAGCGAAAACTCCTCTGCGTCATCTTTCAATGTTAGCTGCGCTGCAACGGTTATGTTTTATGAAGCTGTGCGGCAGCGCAGTTTAAGTGTGGCGAAATAACGCTAAAGCAGCGCTGCCAAAAATTGAAAGGTTTAAAAATTTTAGCGCTGTTTACCGGGCCTATAAATGCCCCCTGCCCGCCGGGGGCGCCTGCCGGCAGATGCACCTGCGCCTTGCCACCGGCACATGGCGTTAAAGCTTAAAGTTGCAGGTGTGGTTTTAAAGTTAACCCCTGTAAAAAAAGCATATTTTTAAAATGCACCAATAAAAAAACGGCACAGTATTTCTGTGCCGTTTTTTTGTTATGCTGCAAAATTTGTGTTAAGGCTATTCATCCAGTTTAAGCACTGCCGTAAAAGCTTCACTTGGCACCTGTACCGTGCCAAGCTGGCGCATTTTCTTCTTGCCTTCCTTTTGCTTTTCAAGCAGTTTCTTTTTACGGGTTATGTCGCCGCCGTAGCATTTGGCAAGCACATCTTTGCGCATGGCCTTTACCGTTTCACGGGCAAGAACCTTGCCGCCAATGGCAGCTTGTATGGGCACTTCAAACATTTGGCGGGGTATGTTGTCTTTCAATTTTTCTGCAAGGCGGCGGCCTTTGGCGTAGGCGGTGTCTGCATGCACTATCATTGAAAGTGCGTCCACAATATCGCCGTTCAGCATAATGTCAAGCTTCACCAGTTTTGACTCCCTAAAACCGCAGGGCTCGTAATCGTAGCTGGCGTAGCCGCGGCTGCGGCTTTTAATGGCGTCAAAAAAGTCGTAAACAATTTCCCCAAGGGGCAGCTCGTAGTGCAGGTCAACACGGGCTTCGTCAATATAGCGCATGTTAATAAGGGCACCGCGGCGCGCCTGGCAAAGCTCCATTAGGCTGCCAACATACTCTGTGGGGGTGTATATATGGGCGTTTACAAATGGCTCTTCCGCCCGGGTTATCTGGGCGGGGTCGGGGTAATTTGTGGGGTTATCCACTAAAATCGTCTCTCCGTCTTGCCGTGTAATGCGGTATTCAACACTGGGGGCGGTGGTAATAAGGTCTAAATCAAATTCTCGCTCCAGGCGCTGGGTAATAATTTCAAGGTGTAAAAGCCCTAGAAACCCACAGCGGAAGCCGAACCCCAACGCGACAGACGTTTCAGGGTCGAAGGAGAGGGAGGCATCGTTCAACTGCAGCTTTTCAAGTGCGTCCTTTAAATCAGGGTAGTCTGCGCCGTCTGCCGGGTATATACCGCAAAATACCATTGGTGTGGCCTTGCGGTAGCCCGGCAAAGGCTCTTTTGCAGGGCTTGCGGCACCTGTAACCGTGTCGCCAACTCTGGTGTCCTGCACGTTTTTAATAGATGCAGTAAAATACCCAACTTCACCGGCGGCAAGGCGGCCTGTGGGTGTGAGGGCGGTTGCGCCCATATGGCCCACTTCAACAACTGTACACTCAAAGCCTGTTTGCATCAGGCGCACGGTGTCGCCGGTTTTCAAGGTGCCGTCAAACAGGCGCAGGTAAACTACCACACCTTTATAACTGTCGTACACGCTGTCAAAAATCAGCGCCTTTAACGGTGCGTTGTCGTCACCTTTCGGGGCGGGTATATCTGCCACAACACGCTCTAACACATCTTCAATGCCAATGCCCATTTTGGCGGAAACCCGCGGTGCGTCTATACACGGCAGGCCTATTACATCTTCAACCTCTTTTGCCACACGTTCCGGCTCGGCGCTTGGCAGGTCAATTTTATTTAAAATGGGCACCAGCTCAAGGTCGTGCTCTAATGCAAGGTAGGTGTTGGCCAGCGTTTGCGCTTCAACGCCCTGGCTGGCATCTACCACCAGCACTGCGCCTTCACAGGCGGCAAGGCTGCGGCTAACTTCATAGTTAAAGTCAACATGGCCTGGGGTATCTATTAAATTAAAGGTGTAGGCCTGCCCGTTTTTTGCGTTATAGTTAAGGGTAACCGCCCTGGCCTTTATGGTAATTCCGCGCTCGCGCTCCAGGTCCATGTTGTCCAGCAGCTGGGCCTCCATAAGGCGTTGGTCCACTGCGCGGGTGCTCTCTAAAATTCTGTCGGCAAGGGTGCTTTTGCCGTGGTCTATGTGGGCAATAATGCAAAAATTGCGTATATTCTTTTCAGCCAATGGTTATACCCCCATTCTATAAATGCTAAAATAGTATACCACAGTTTTGCTTTGCTGTGTATAGTGCTGAAAATAACCTGAGTTAAGTGCTTTTTGCATAATTGTTGTTCACAAATGCAACACGGAGTTATATAATGTAAACAAATATGCAAGAAGGGGTGTAAACATGGAAGATGTATTAGTTCAAATGACAAGAGGACCTATAATGGAGTCTCAGTATTACGGGCACGTTGCGGTGGTTA
>JAVBRS010000115.1:0-15864 GCA_031547715.1 Oscillospiraceae bacterium | reverse complement strand
ACGGCTTGCCTTGCACACCCCCTTTTTTGAAAGGTATTTTAAGGGAACGTTCCCCTTAATTAAACCGTACTCTTTTTAAGCGGCTAATTCTATTGCCGTACATTACAAATATATTTAAAAAAATGGCTGTTTTTTACAAATTTTGGCTTTAGCCAGCACTTTTACTTGTGCTGCCGGTTTTACACTGTTAAAATAAAAGTATTAGGGTATTTTTTATTTTAGCTTTTCACACTTTTTAATAAGCTTATAAAGTTTACATTTATTTGCGCCCCATTAAAAAATGTTTAAAAAGCGTATAAAGAAAGAAGGTGCACTTTGGCGCACCTTCTTTTTTATATTTTTTACAGTTTGCCAATTGCACCGCTGCTTTAAACCTGCATCGTATGCCTTTATTTAACACCCTGCGCTGAATACAGCCGTATAATCTCCACAATTAAATCACGGCAGGTCTCCATGGCCTCTACAGAGCAATATTCAAACCGGCCGTGGGCGTTGCCGCCGCCTGTGCCAAGGTTTGGGCAGGGCAGCCCTTTGAATGAAAGCTGCGCACCGTCTGTTCCGCCGCGGGCAGCTTCACTAACCGGGTTTAAGCCCAGCTTGCGGGCGGCTTCATATGCGTTGTCTATTAAATGGAAGTGGGGGCGTATCATCTCTGCCATGTTGGGGTACTGCTGGGTAATGGTAAGCTCTATGGTTTTTGCACCGTACTTGTTGTTTATAAAAGCAGCGGCCTCTTGCATAACACGCTGGCGCTTTTCAAACAGGGCCATGTCGTGGTCTCGCACAATATAGCCCATTGTGGCGTGCTCAACGCCGCCGGTCATCTCGTTCCAGTGGTAGTAGCCCTCGTAGCCCTCTGAGTACTCCGGGCGCTGGGTGGCGGGTATAAGGCTGTCAAACTCTTTCGCCACCATAATGGCGTTTACCATGCGGTTTTTTGCACCACCCGGGTGTATGCTGTAACCGTTAACTTCAACTTTGGCGGCGCAGGCGTTAAATGTTTCATAGCAAATGCTCTCGGGGCGGCCGCCGTCAACCGTGTATGCAAACTTCGCGCCAAAGCCCTCAATGTCAAAAAAGTCCGGCCCGTGGCCAATCTCTTCGTCCGGGGTAAAGCCAACGCAAATTTTGGCGTGGGGCTCGCCGCTTTCAATAAGTATGCGGCAGGCGTCCATAATTTCCGCAATGCCGGCCTTGTCATCTGCGCCAAGCAGGGTTGTGCCGTCGGTAGTTATAAGGGTGTGGCCCTTGCGCTCTAAAAGTGCAGGGTAATCTTTCGGGCTTAAAATGTGGCCACTGCCGGCCAGCAGCACATCACCGCCGTCGTAGTTTTCAATAATTTGGGGCTTAACGCCGCAGCCGTTAAATTCCGGCGCAGTGTCCATGTGGGCAATAAAGCCAAGGCCGGGCAGCTGTTCAAAGCCGGGGGTGGCAGGCAGCACGCCGTAAACGTAAGCGTGCTCTTCGTCCAACCGCACATCCTCAAGGCCAAGGTCTTTCATCTCCTGCACCAGCTTTTTTGCCATGTTAAATTCAATGGGGTTGCTGGGCACACCCTTACCCTTTGGGTCAGACGGGCTGTCTGTTGTGACATAGCCTATAAAGCGTTCTTTAATATTCATAACTTCCCCCTTGTGGCGCTTTTTGCGGCGCCTTTATTTTTTACCATGGTAGCACAAAATGTTGAATTGTAAAAGGCACTTTTGCCGCCACAGCAAAAAGCAGGCAGTGCGCAAAGCTTTGCGTTGTGTTAAAACACGCTTTATGGTAGAATACTGTAGAATACGCCCTGCATTTTACAGTGAATTTTTATTTTGTTAATAGCTTTGAAAAACATTTTTGTTATACAGGAGGGGCCCTTTTATGTTAACTGGCAAAACCCTTTTAATTACCGGCGGTACCGGCAGCTTTGGCAACACTGTTTTAAAACACTTTTTACATTCAGACGTTGCGGAGATACGCATTTTTAGCCGGGATGAAAAAAAACAATACGACATGCGCAAGGCCATTAAAAACGACAAAGTTAAGTTTTATATCGGCGATGTTCGCAACCCCGGCAGCATTGCCCCTGCAATGCAAGGGGTGGACTATGTGTTCCACGCAGCAGCCTTAAAGCAGGTGCCCAGCTGTGAGTTTTTCCCTATGGAGGCTGTGCAAACAAACATAATTGGCACAGACAATGTGCTTACCGCAGCTGTTAGCGCAGGTGTTAAAAACGTAATTTGCCTTTCAACAGACAAAGCTGCATACCCAATAAACGCAATGGGCATAAGCAAGGCCATGCTTGAAAAGGTTACCATAGCAAAAGCGCGCACTGTGCCCGCAGGCGGCACCGTTATGTGCGCAACAAGGTACGGCAACGTTATGGCAAGCCGCGGCTCGGTTATTCCGCTTTTCATTGAGCAGATTAAAGCCGGTGCACCACTTACGATTACCGACCCCGGTATGACCCGTTTTTTAATGAGCCTTGACGAAGCCGTGGCCCTGGTTATGTTTGCTTTTGAAAACGCCGCCCCCGGCGATTTGTTTGTGCAAAAAAGCCCCGCCTGCACCGTTGAAGTGCTTGCAAAAGCCTTGCTGCGAATTTTTAGTGAAAAGTATGGTGTGAAAGATAACGGTGTGCAAATAATTGGGGCACGCCACGGTGAAAAGCTGTACGAAACGCTGCTTACCACAGAGGAAGCACTCCACGCCGAAGACCTTGGCGGCTACTACCGTGTGCCGGCAGATAACCGCGACCTTAACTATGAAAAATACTTCACCTCCGGCCAGGTGGCGGAAAAAACTTTCGACGCTTACACCTCACACAACACCCGGCGCCTGAACGAGGACGAGGTTGTGGAAAAGCTTTTAAACCTTGACTATATACAGCAGGAGCTTGCAAATGGCTGACATTTTGAAAAGCGCACCTGTTTTAATAACCGGCGCAGCCGGCTTTATAGGCAAAAACCTAACCGCGCGCCTTGCCGCCACGGGCTACAATAACCTTATGCTTTTTGACAAAGATACAGACGAAAGCCTGCTTTTTGAATACTGCAAAAAAGCGGTCTTTGTATTTCACCTTGCGGGGGTTAACCGGCCAAAAGATACCTCCGAGTTTCAAACCGGCAACACCGGTTTTACGGCACAACTGCTTAAAAACCTTGCGGCGGCGGGCAACAACTGCCCTGTTTTGGCCACCAGCAGCACCCAGGCCGGGCTTGACAACGCCTACGGCAAAAGTAAGCTTGCCGCAGAGGAAGCGTTGTTTGCCCATGCAAATGCAACCGGGGCGCACCTTTACCTGTTCCGGTTGCCGGGGGTTTTCGGCAAGTGGTGCCGGCCCGCCTACAACTCTGTTGTGGCCACATTCTGCCACAATGTGGCAAACGGCCTGCCGCTTGAAGTGCGGGATGAAAATTTTGAACTTGACTTAGTTTACATTGACGATGTTGTTGACACGTTTTTAAACGCTTTAACCGGTGTTATGCCACCCTGCAACTGCGGCTTTTGCAATGTGCACCCCGTGCACAAAATTACCCTTGGGCAGCTTGCCAAAACAATTGAGGGTTTTGCCGCAAGCCGCAGCACCCTGGCCGCCCCCGGTGCAGAAAGCCCCCTTGCAGCGGCGCTATACAGCACATTTTTAAGCTACCTGCCAAAAGGCAGCTTTGCCTACCCCCTTACCATGCACACAGACGCCCGTGGCGCCTTCACCGAGTTTATGCGTTTTGGCGGTGCCGGGCAGGTGAGCGTTAACATTTCAAACCCGGGCATAACCAAGGGCAACCACTGGCACGACTCCAAAAACGAGAAGTTTTTGGTGGTGCAGGGCCAGGGTGAAATAAAGCTGTGCCGCTACGGCGAAGAGGAAGTGGAAGTTTACCCCGTTAGCGGTGAAGTGCTTACGGTAGTAGACATACCAACCGGGTACACTCACAGCATTGTAAACACCGGCCCCGGCCGGTTAATTACAATTATTTGGGCAAATGAAGTGTTTAACCCCGATAAACCAGACACCAATTATTTGGAAGTTTAGCTGCAATATTCCCGCAAAAAATTTTGAAAGAGAGCCCCTTTTATGGACAAGCTTAAACTTATGACCATTGTGGGCACCCGCCCTGAGATAATACGCCTTTCAGAGGTTATTAAATGTGCAGACAGATATTTTAACCAGGTTTTTGTGCACACCGGCCAGAATTACGACTACACTTTAAACCAGATTTTTTTTGAAGAACTTGGCCTGCGCGCCCCCGACCATTACCTTAGCAGCGCAGGGGGCAGCCTTGGTGAAACCATGGGCAACATTATAGCAAAAAGCTATGAAATTATTGCCGCTGAAAAACCCGACGCCCTGCTTATTTTAGGCGACACCAATTCCGCCTTGGCGGCAGTTAGTGCTAAGCGGCTCAAGGTGCCTATTTTCCATATGGAGGCCGGCAACCGCTGCTGGGACTGGAATGTTTCAGAGATGATTAACCGCAAAATTGTAGACCATATAAGCGACATAAACCTGCCCTACACCGAGCATTCACGCCGTTATTTATTGAGCGAGGGCATTGACGGCAAAACCATTTTTGTAACCGGCAGCCCCATGGCGGAGGTGTTGGCAACGCACAAAGCTGCCATTGGTGCAAGCGGCGTGCTTGAAGAGCTAGCGCTTGAAAAGGGCGGCTATTTTTTGCTTTCTGCCCACAGAGAAGAGAATATTGACAATGAGGACAACTTCTTTTCATTGATGAACGGCATAAACCGCATGGCGGAAGTTTACGGCATGCCCATAATATACTCTTGCCACCCACGCTCTAAAAAGTTTATTGAAGCGCGTGGTTTTACCTTCAACCCCCTGGTGCGCATATGCCAACCTTTCGGCTTTATGGCGTATAATAAACTGCAGCAAAACGCTTTTTGTGTCCTGTCAGACAGTGGCACTCTAAGCGAAGAGAGCGCCCTTCTCGGCTTTGCAGGGGTGCTTATACGCACAAGCACCGAGCGGCCGGAGGTTTTAGACAAAGGCACTGTGGTTATTGGCGGCATTACCGGCCCTGAAATTGAGCAGGCCACCGCACTTGCCGTTGCCATGCACGCCGCGAATGAGCCCACAGTGCTGCCCGCCGATTACAGCGACAACAATGTTTCCGTTAAAGTAGTGAAGCTGATACAAAGCTACACAGGCATTGTAAACAGAACAGTTTGGCTAAAACCCCCGCAAAATTTGTAATTATTTAAAAAATTGGGTACACTTTTAAGCGTGCCTGTTTTAAAAACGGCATCGCCTGCACTGGGTATTTTCGCATGGGGTGTTTGCAGGGGTTTAAGGTGCATTTAAATATGCGTGTATACACTTAGTAAATTTTTACCTTTTACTGCACCTGCAATAATGCCCGCCGCCGTTTGCCATGTGTTTTACTAAGCCCCGGCGGCCACCCATTTGCCTTTCAGGCAAACCTTTTGCAAAGCAAAAGGCGGCCCCGAAGGGCCGCGGCCGCCGGCCTGCCCACATACCGCCGCAAATAAAAGCGAAAGGTTTTAAAAAATGAGTAAAAAACGCATTTTAGTGGTAAGCCAGCATTTTTGGCCGGAAGCTTTTCGCATTAACGATATTGTAGAGGGCTTTATTGAAGACGGCCTTGATGTGGACGTGCTGTGCGGCCTGCCAAACTACCCGAAAGGCGAATGGTTTAAGGGTTACCGTTACACCGGCCCGAGGAAAGAGGAGTACAAGGGCGCCTGCGTTTACCGTGCAGGAGAAGTGCGCCGCAAGGGCAACACCGGCCTGCACATTTTTTTGAATTATGTAAGCTGGCCGCTTAATGCACTTTTTAACCTGCACAGGCTGAAAGGGCCGTACAGCGCAGTTTTTTGCTACAACACAAGCCCGGTTGTAATGTGCCTGCCCGCCATTGCCTATGCTAAACTTCACAAAGTACCGCTTACAACCTACGTGCTGGATATCTGGCCGGACAATTTATATTCTGTTCTGCCTGTGAAGAATAAATTTTTGCGCAGTATTGCAAGCGCAGTTAGCACCGGCATTTACAAACAGGCAGGCAAGCTTATTGCTTTAAGCCTGCCACTGAAAGAACAGCTTGCCATGCGCACCGGCAAACATGAAAGCAACATTGCCGTTATACCCCAGTACTGTGAAGATTTTTACGCCACCAGGCCCGAAGACCCTGAACTTGAGAAAAAGGACGGCAGCATGTTCACCCTTGTGTTTGCAGGCAACTTCAGCCCTGCCCAAAGCCTTGAAACGGTGGTTATGGCCGCTGTGCAGGCAAAGGCGGAAGGGGCTGAAAACCTGCACCTTCTGCTGGTTGGAGACGGCATGAGCAAGCCCGCATTGGAAGCCCTTATCTCCGCGCAGGGCGCCGGCGGTTACATAACTTTTTATGGTAGTGTTCAACCCGCTGGCATACCCCCATTGCAAGCGGTGGCAAAAGGGCTTGTTGCCCCGCTTAACGCCAGTGCCAATTTAGGTGCCACCGTACCTGCCAAAATTGCCAGTTACATGGCAGCCGGCCGCCCCATTCTTGCCAGCATGAACGGTGAGGGTGCAAAAGCAGTGCAGGTCGCGGCCTGCGGTTTTGCAACCCCCGCGCAGGATGCCCGGGCCCTGGCAAGCGCCATGCTTGCACTTTACAAAATGCCGCAGGGTGAACGTGACACCCTTGGTGATAACGCCTTTGCCTATTACAAAGCAAATTACAGCCGCGCTAAACTACTGGGCGAGCTTGAAGATTTTATTTTAACATGAGGTATACCCGGTTTACCTGCTTTTAAACCCATGTGTTTTGCGGCGCTTTTGCCAAATATGTTTAAGGGTTGCAGCCTTTAATGTTTGCTTTACTATGCCACCGGTGCCTGCATTAACCGGCGTTTAAATAAAATTGCACTTTATTAAAAAGCTATTGCTACAGCAGGTTTTGCCTGTTTTATAAATAAATTTAAAGCTGTGGCGCCCGTTTGCAAGCGGCATTGCCTTTTCGGCACTATTCACACACCTGCAGTTAAGCATTCACTGGTGCTTTTTTGCCCGGCAACCCCGAGCTGTGCAACCCCAAAGGTATAATTGGCTACTGGCAACCACATTGGCTTTTAGCCCGGCAAAACCAAGCATTGCAAACCCTTTTGCATTTTGTTTAGCATTAAAGCGCCCGCTGCCGGCCAAAACTATTGGCAGTGGCTGTGCAATACCGGCTTTTAAACTTATACCGGCAGCTTTCAAATATAATTTAAGCGTGGGCTTTGCCCCGGCTTTAACGGGAGGTGTTTTGTTGAAAACACTTGTTTTAATACCCTGCTACAACGAAGAAGAAAATATTGAAAAGGTGCTGAGCCGCCTTTACACGGCCAGGCCGGATGTTGACTGCCTCGTCATCAACGATTGCTCCACCGACAGCAGCGAAACAATTTTAAAGGCCGGCGGCCACCGTTATATATCACTGCCTGTAAACCTTGGCATTGGCGGCGGGGTACAGTGCGGTTACCAATACGCTGTTGCCCACGGTTACAGCATAACCGTGCAGATGGACGGAGACGGCCAGCACAACCCTGAATACCTTGACGCAGTGTGCAGCAAAATTGAAAGTGGCGAAGCAGACATGTGCATAGGCAGCCGTTTTTTAACAAAGGAAGGTTTTCAGTCTTCCGCCATGCGGCGGTTCGGTATTAAAATTTTAAGTGTTCTCATTCAAGCGCTCTGCGGCAAAAAAGTGCGGGATGTAACCAGCGGCTTTCGCGCCTGCGGCAAGGAGCTGACGGCCTTTTATGCCGCAAACTACGCACAAGATTACCCGGAGCCCGAAGCGATTGTTGCCGCCTTGATGAACGACTTTAAAATAACAGAGGCACCCGTTATTATGGAAGAACGCCAGGGCGGGGTTTCATCTATTACTACCTTGCGCTCTGCTTATTACATGGTTAAAGTAAGCCTTGCGCTTATTGCATACCGGCTAACTTTTGGGCCGAAGAAAAAACGGGGGTAAAACTATGGAATGGAATTTGTTTCGCATTGCCCTTGTTGCAGGTGTGCTTTTTTATTTGGCAATTATCTACTTTCTTTTAAAGGCGGGCAAGCTTTCTGTGCGGTATTCCATTATTTGGCTTGCCTCCGGTGCGGTTATGCTCATGTTTGCCCTTTTCCCTTACATCGTTTTGGTATTGGGTGATATTTTCAGGGTTATTAACCCGGTAAACTTTGTTTTTATTGTTGAATTTGTTTTTGTGCTTTTCATTCTGCTCTCACTTTCCAGCGCCATCTCTGTTGCAGAGACAAAGAATAAACAGCTGGCCCAAAAAGCAGCGCTGCTGGAAGAGAGGGTGCGAAGTTTAGAGGCCGGGCAGAAAACCGCCGGGCACGAATAACTGAGCATTTACACCTTTACACACGCCTTTTCGCTTCACAGTTTTACCATTTGCTACTTTGCGCATTTTCTTTTTGTTTTATGCACTTTGTGGCTTTGCGCCTTTGCGGCCTATAAAATTTTTTTGCAGCAACCGCCAAAAGCAAAGGCCTTTTGTACCTTGCACCCTGCCGCGCTTAAAATTGCCGTGTTTTTTAGTGCTGCTTTGCACTTTTATTATATTTACTTTACTTTTATGAAAGGGGCTGCTGCCATGCTTTTAACATCTGGCATATTTTTGCTGTTTTTGCCTGCTGTAGCTTTTTTCTACTACCTAGCACCGCAAAAAGCAAAGCCTTATTTGTTGCTTTTTGCAAGTTGCATTTTTTATTTTTCTTTTGGGCCAGGTTATTTTGTTTTGTTGTTCGGCACAACGCTTGTAACGTATTTCGGCGGCCTTTTTTTTGCGCCCGGGCGCACGGTGCCCTACCGCAAACTGCTGTTTTTTTTGCAGGTTTGCCTCTCCCTTTCCGGGTTGTTTGTTTACAAATATTTAAACTTTTCGTCTTTGCTTTTAGCCGGTTTTCTCTCGCATGTGGGCGTTAACATTTCTTTTCAGGCGGGTGCTTTTTCTTTCGCATCTGCGGTAAGCATCAGTTTTTATACCTTCCAGGCACTTGGCTATGTTATAGATGTTTACATAGGCAAAATACCGCCGAAAAAGAACTTTGTACACCTGGCCCTCTACGTAAGCTTTTTCCCTTTGGTGCTCTCTGGCCCTATTGCACGCGCAGGCACGCTGCTGCCCCAACTGGAAGCGGGGGCGAAGTTTGACACCCGCACTGTTGAAGAGGGTGCAGTGCAGATGCTTTGGGGTTATTTTAAAAAGCTGGTGCTGGCAGACGGCCTTGCCGTATTTGTCAACACCGTTTACAACTTCAGCGGCAATTACACCCCCGCCGCCACCGCATTGGCTACCTTTTTATTTTCTTTTCAAATTTATTTTGACTTTTCAGGTTATACCGACATTGCCATTGGCGCCGCACGCACCCTTGGCATTGAGCTGCCCAAAAATTTTGACAACCCTTATTTTGCAACTAACATAAGGGCTTTTTGGGCGCGCTGGCACGTTTCGCTTTCAACCTGGTTCAGAGATTATGTTTACATTCCCCTTGGTGGCAGCCGCCGCGGCACTTTGCGCACCCTGTTTAACAAACTGGCGGTTTTTTTGCTCTCCGGGCTTTGGCACGGCGCAAGTTTTACCTTTTTAGTGTGGGGGCTTTACCATGGTATACTCAATGGCATCAGCACCCTTTTGGCACCCTGGCAGGAAAAGCTTTACGCCCGTGTAAACACCACTTTTTTGCGCTTGCCCTACCGTGCGGTGCAAATGCTCATCACTTTCGTGCTGGTAACCTTTAGCTATATTTTCTTCCGCGCTTCTTCTTTAAATGCGGCATTAAGTATTGCCGGCGGCTTTTTTTTCGGGGTGTTGTCACTGTTTAACACCGTGGGTACCACCCTTGCCGCCATTGGTTTTTATACCCATAACGGGCCTGCCCTACTGCTTTGCACCTGCGGCGTGCTTTTATTTGAAAAGTTTGCCACCCTTGCGAAAAACGGCAAGGAGGCGCCGGCTTTTTTGCGGGCCGGCCCGGTTTACCTTCGTTGGCCGGTTTACTGGCTGCTGCTGCTTTTAATTTTATTCCTTGGCAATTTTGGCCAAAGCGCCTTTATTTATATGGCTTATTAGCCAGCCTTGAAAATAAACAAGAAGGGGGCCAACGTTATAAAACGCTTTTTATTGCTTTTACTTAAAGCGGCATTGCTTTTTTTGCCTGTTATAAGTTACATGGTGTACATTAACTACACCGTTGACCCCGCCGGCATATACCACGGCGAGCAGTTTGCCCGTGATGCAGTTAACCTGCTTTTGCAGGGTGTGCCCATATCTAACTACGACCAGCTTGAAAGCCACACACGCACAATAAACGAGGCTTTAATAATGGGCAGCCCGCGGTTTGATACCGTTGTAATAGGCTCCTCCCGCAGCATGCTCATTAACGCTGAGGTTGCCGGCTTCAGCGGCACATTTTTAAACATGGGGGTTGTTGGCGGCAGCTACCAAGACATGTACGGAAGCTTTTACCTTTGTGCACGTGAGGGCAAGGTTCCAAGCACGGCTGTACTTTGCGTTGACCCTTGGATGCTAAATTACAATGAAACAGACACACGCAGCATACCGGAATGGTACTACAGCTTTATAAAATATTATTTGCAGTTTGATATTGAATACGCCGCTGAGCCTGCCACCGGCAAATTTGAGGCGCTTTTGGACCCCGCTTACTTTCAGGGTGCCATTGCCTACATGAAGCGTGACACGAGCGACGAGGCCAAACCGGAGGCTGTGCAGGGCAGCATTTACAGCCAAAGCACCACGGTGAAAATGCCTGACGGCACGGTTATTTACGACGAAGGCTTCCGGCGGCGCACGCAAGAGGAAATTGACCATGAGGTTTCACTTTTGGCCATGTCTTTACCCTATACCGCACTGCGCCTTTTAGACTACGAGGGCCCAAGCGAACAGGCAAAAGAAGAGTTTGAAGCCTTTATTGCATACATGCAAGCCTGCGGCGTGCGTGTAGTGCTTGTTCTGCCGCCATACCACCCAATAGCCTACACCGAAATGGCCGCACAGGCGGATGTGCTGCCCGGCCTTTTTGCCACAGAGGAGTACCTGACCGCCTTTGCAAAAACAAACGGTATTGAACTTTACGGCAGCTACAACCCGGAAACGCCAGGGCTTGACAACACCATGTTTTACGATACACTGCATATGAACGAAAGTGGTGTTGTTAAATTGTTGGAACCTTTGCGCAGTGCTAACAACTGCGCTTAAGTATAATTTTAATTTTGAAAGGGTTTGTAAAATGGTTAAAATAACTTTAGAGAACGGCAAAGAAATTTTGGTTGAGCTTTATAAGGATACCGCCCCTATAAGTTGTGAGAATTTTGAAGAATTGGTTAAGAAGGGTTTTTATAACAGCCTTACCTTTCACAGGGTTATACCCGGGTTTATGGTGCAAGGCGGCTGCCCTGACGGCACAGGTATGGGCGGCCCAGGCTACCAAATTAAAGGCGAATTTGCGGCAAACGGCGTTGAAAACCCAGTTAAGCATGAGCGCGGAGTGCTTTCAATGGCACGGGCCCAAAACCCTGACTCTGCCGGTTCTCAGTTTTTTATTATGCATAAAGACGCCCCACACCTTGACGGCCAGTATGCCGCTTTTGGCCGTGTGGTAAACGGGCTTGACACAATTGATGAAATTGCAGCTACCCCGACAGACCGCCAGGACAAGCCTTTAACCCCCGTAATAATTGCAAGCATGGAGCTTGTTTAATTGACGAAAATGGCAAAAAGGGGTATATTATTAAAAACGCTTTTAAATAAACCAAAGGGGTAAGCTTATTTTATGTTTTATTACATTGGCACCTTTTTACTTTTGGTTGTAGCTTTTCTGTACACTGTTGCCCCCGGCAACTCGTCAGACAAGGCCCGCTTGCCGTTTTTTGGCCGCAGCTATGCCTTTAGGGGGCTTTTTAACAAAGCGCAAACCGTGCCTGAAAATTCTCTTGCCGCTTTCGCAGCAGCTGTGCGGGCGGGTTACGGCATTACCGCAGACCTGCAGCTTACACAAGACCGCCGGTTGGTTGTTTTTGCAGACGGCAAGCTTACACGCCTTTGCAAAACAGACATGCGTGTGTGTGACCTAACCTATGCAGAACTGCAAGAGTACCCTTTGGGTGAAAGCGATGAGCGCATTCCTTTGTTTAGCGACCTTTTGGCCCTTGTAGACGGCCAGGTGCCCATTATAGCTTACCTGCGCTCCGGCAAAGACAATGAGACATTGTGCAAAATATCCTCAGAACTTATGCTGGCCTATGAAGGCCCCATAGCCATGGCCAGCTACAGCCCGGCAATAGTTGGCTGGTTCAGAGACAGGAAGGCAACAAAGCGCATTATGCGCGCCGGCCTTGCCGCCCCGCGCAGCACCTTCCCAGCCGGCAACAACTGGCATTACACCATGGTGTCTTTGGGTATGTTAAACTCTGTCGGGCGCCCGCAACTTATTATTTGGCCGGATATGCCGAAAAACTTCACAATAAAAATTGCAATTTCCCTGGGTGCGGTAAAGTGCACCGGCCCTTTAGGTGAAGGGTGCGACCTTGAAAAAGCACTGACAGAAAACGATATAATAATCTTTCAGCATATAACCCCGCCCGTACAGTTTAAAAACATGCAAGATTACGCACAGATGGCGGCTGAGTACGAGCGCCGGCGCAAAGCAAAAAGAAGCCAGCTGGCGGAAGATACTTTAATAGAAACCTACCTTGCCGCCGAAGAAGATATTGCCGATGACACTGACGCCGATGCAAACAATGACGGCACTGAAATTATTGAGGCCGCCGCCGGGGCTGCTGTTTTAAGAACGCTTGCAGCAAATAACAACGCCGAAAACAGTGAGGAAAACCCCGAAGACACAACTGGTGAAGCAGATACAGATGACAGTGCTGAATAACTGCGCCCGCCACATTAAATTTTGATAATTTACCGGCCATACTATAACTGCCGCAAATTACATTTATAATACCTGCAAAAACCTTGCCGGCAGCACTAACTGTATATAATAAATTTAAACACCCCCGGTAAACCGGGGGTGTTTTGCGTTTAGGCGTGCCGCCCAAATGATATATGCAGGTAACCGCCCCTCAAAGGCTTTTGCCTGCGCCCGCAGCTGCAAATGCGCAATTAACTTTACCCGACAGTGTGCTGTTAAAACTTACCAAGGCAACCGCGCTTACAGGCGTGGCACGCTGCTTTGGCAGCGCACTGCCGGCGGCTTGCTGAATAAATTACATGCTGCAAAATGCAGCTGTGTAACTGCACTCGTTAAACCCCGCCAATGGCAACTTGCTTACAGGTGTAGTTTGCGTTTCAAAGTTGCACCAGCTAAAAATATGCCATATAAAAAAGCGCCGGTATAGCACCGGCGCTTTTTGTGTTTTATTTCCTGCTTCATTTAATTAAATTGCTTTTAAGCCGCCTTGCGGCGGTTTTAAGCATAAGCAAACCCACGCTTGCCATAATTTTTACCTACAAAACAGAAATTACGCTAACCGGGCAGCCGTCCGCCGCTTTTTGTGCAAGGGTAATAAGTTCTTCCGGCAGTGGGTCTATATACGCCTCTGCCTTTCCGTCTTCACCCATTCTAAAAACTTCCGGTGCTGTGTTTACACAAATTTCACAGGCTATACAGCCTTCTTTTTCCACTGTAGCACGCATATAAAAACCTCTCTCCCGGTTATAGTGTGTGGCATTATTATGCCACACACTGGTTTTTTTATTCAAAAAATTTCTGGGCTACACCGGGCTGCACACCTTTGTTATGCAGCCGGTTTTTAACTTTGCACCGCAGCTGCCGCATTGTTTTTTGCCTTTGCAATTTCACCTTATAAAATTTGTACGTTTCCTCTGGTCATACTCGGGTTTTGGCAGTGCTGCTTTTTGGGTGCTTTGCATAAGCCAGGCCATGTTCTGGCCAAGAGTGTACATTATCTGCATACCCTCTTCGTCTTTTTTCACCTCTTGTGGGGTGTTGCCGTGCACCATTGGCCAATACTGTGAGCCAACCGTTAGCATGTTTGAAATGCCAAAATACTTTTGCAGCCTGTCCAGGGCTGCGGTGGTGCCCGCACGCCTGGCAGACACCACTGCGGCAGCTGCCTTTAAGGTGAACAGCTCACTGCCGGAAGAGTAAAACAGCCTGTCAAAAAAAGACAACGCATTGCCGGCAGCGCTTGCATAATGCACCGGTGCACCTAGCACAAGGCCGCCTGCGGTTTTCAGTTTCTCCTGTACTTCCTGCACGCCGTCTTTAAAAATGCAACTGCCGGTAAAGCTGCACTCGCCGCAGGCAATGCAGCCTGCTATAGGTTTTTGCCCAACCCAGTAAATTTCACTTTCAACGCCGCCGCAGGCAAGCCCGCGGGCCACTTCTTCAAGGGCGGTAAAGGTGCATCCGTCTTTGTGGGGGCTGCCGTTTATAAGCAAAACTTTCATAAGTTCACCATTCCTTTATCAGTGTTGGTCAACAATATTTTTAGGGCTGTAGTATGCAACCGCACCGGCAACTTCGCTAACTTCGTAAACGGCACTTTTCGCCTCAAGTTCGGCATAAAACTCTTCATTGGCCATGCTGAAAATAATACTTTCTCTGTATAATTCAAATTCCTCTTCGCCGGTGTAGTTGGGGCTGCGCCGTGCCACCCAAAAGAAATATTCACTGGCGCGGTAAAGGCCAAATGTGCCGTATGGTATATCAAACAAACTTGCGGTAAAGGCGGCGTCATAATCGGTTGAGTTTTTGTCAATGAAGCTGCCGGCAAAAAAATTGTCCGGCGTGCTTACATCGAGGCTTTCACTGCCTACTATTGAATAGGCAACCGGCAGGTACTGTGTGATAACATCACTGACTTGTGCACCTTCATTCAAGGCTTTAACCATATCATCGCCAACGGCCTGCACTGCGGCCAGGGCGGTTTCGTCAAGCGGCTGGTAGGTTGTGTAATTTATGGCCGGCAACACAATATAACTCATGTAAACATAGCGCTCATCCATATAGGCCATGGCGTCTTCGTTGCTAACTTCACGCTCTGCGCCTTCTGCCATATAAAGCGCTTCAAACAGCATATTAGTTTTGGTATAGCTTATTGAATACAGCCTGTAAGACGCCTCGCCTACGCCATTGGCTTCGTAATACTCTTTATAGCTTTGCCAGTTGGCAGCTATGTTTTTTTCAAGGTCGGCCTCTTCCTCTTCGCTCATGCCAAGGCCCATTTCAGCATACAGGCGCTCTACATAAACATAGCGGCGGCAAAGCTCTACCGTTTTGTTGTAAACCCACTGCGCTCCGCTAACCTCATCAATGGTTTCTTCAAGCGGGGTTTCTGTGCCGCACTCTTGCTCTGCAAGTGCATAAGCCTCAAGCTGGGCAATTAAATAAATGCCGGCGGGTATATTCTCCCCGTCAATCACCAAAACATTTTCGTAGTTTTTGCCGCACCCGGCAAAACTTGCCGCAGCAAGTGTAAACGCCAATAATATCGCTAATAATTTTTTCATGCCCTCTCCATTCACTACCTTCGTTTTAATCAGTTATCAATTTTATATTGTTCTTAAAATAGCCTTTAAAGCCACAGCACGGCCAATTTTATGCTTTTTTGTAAAATTTTGGCTAATGCCTTGCTTTCGCTTATATATTTTAACTTATTTAACTGCGCTATGCAAGGCGGCTTTGGTGCTTTTGTTTCCTGTTCAATATTCTTCACCCCGTAACCGGCTGCTTTTTACTGGTTGCGGCTTCGGGTACAAGCTTTGTTGCTTCGCCTTTTAATGTTTATGTTTTGCCGCAGGTTTTACAAAACCGCCCGGTATTTTTTATGGTTTTACCGCTTTTTTGTCAGGCAGCTGGCATTTTAA
>JAVBRS010000089.1:0-4142 GCA_031547715.1 Oscillospiraceae bacterium | reverse complement strand
CACAACAAGGTTTATCATGTGCCGCACCTGGTTAATGCCGGCAGTTTCAAGGGTACTGGTTATTTGGCTAACCACATAAGATGCAGGTTTTACGCGGAAGTGCACCTTTGGCCCACGCCCGTTTAGAATTTGAATTTGGGTCAAGGTGCCAAACGGCACAGCAATATCCTCATACTGCAATTCCTCAAGGTTTTGGGCAATAGCATTTGTCAGCACAGCCTTTATATGATTTGCAGACATACTGTTCGCCTGCACGGAAAGTATTTCCCCCTCAGGGTTATATGCAATGTTTACCATGCTGGTATAACTTATATTTTCCTCTTCCAGCACCTTTAAAACCGCGTCGTTAATTACCCTGGTTGCCAAAGCAAGGCTTTGGTACCTTGCATAGGTTTGCACAACCGGTGCAAGTATATTATTAATCTGTATAAAAATAAATAATACAAAAGCAAAAATACCACCTGCAATAAAAAAATACCTGGCTTTTTTGTTGCCTTTTTTTCTGTAGTTGCGGTAACGCATAATTGCCCCTTTACTTTTTTATAATGTACTTTGCAGTAAGCAGCATAACTTCAAGCTGCGCTGCGCTGCGGGCTTGAGAATACCCTGGAAGAACTTATTGCCGGCACGCGCCTCAAAACGTACTGAACGTTTTTACTTTGCACCGCTGCCACACCACCCGCAGCAGGTGAGTACTGCTTTACCAGCGGGTAAAATAAATTTGTTAATTCATATAGTTAAGCGCGCGCTTCGCTTGATGCTTGAAGCTAAAGCTGGCGTGGCAAACCACCAACTGAGCTAGCGGTTTGTATTCTAGAATAAAAAAATGCCGCAGTTAACCACTGCGACACTATATTCAAAATACTGCATGTTTTGTGAAAAACCTATATTAAATAGATATTACCCGGGCAATTTCAATAATTTCAGGTGAAATTGTCTTTTCCATTACAAGCGCATCATCAATTAAAAAACTTGTTATTTCACCGTTTGCCATACTTACCACCCTGTTTGTTTCACCGTTTTTAATAAGTTCAACAGCTTTAAAGCCCATTCTGCTGGCAATTTCTCTGTCTCGCAGTGTTGGTGAGCCACCCCGTTGTACATGCCCAAGTACGGTAGCACGTGCGTCTATTCCGGTGCGTTTTTGTATTGCCGCCGCTATTTCAGTGGCACTTCCCGCCCCTTCTGCAACCAACACAATAAAGTGCTGTTTACCGGTGCGCTCTGTTTGGAACATGCGCGCAATAACATCTTTTTCAAGGTCGTATTTTATTTCCGGCACAAGGCAGGCAATTGCCCCTGCGGCAATGCCGGTATTAAGGGCAATGTAACCTGCATGGCGGCCCATAACCTCCACAACACTGCACCTTTGGTGGGCTTGGGTGGTATCCCTTAATTTGTCAACCATCTCCATTGCTGTATTCATTGCTGTGTCGTAGCCAATGGTGTATTCACTGCAAGCTATGTCATTATCTATTGTGCAAGGTACGCCAATGCACGATACACCCATGCCAATAAGCGCCTTGCACCCATGAAATGAACCGTCTCCTCCAAGCACAACAACTGCATCAATCTCAAATTTTTTACAGGTTTCAAATGCGTCCTTCTGCCCTTCAGGGGTCATGAATTCACGGCTGCGCGCTGTGTATAAAATTGTACCACCGCGGTGAATAATATCACTCACACTACGCAGTGTCATTTCAAAAAGCTCACCGTTAATAAGCCCGTTGAACCCGTGGCGCACACCCATTACCTGCATACCGTGGTAAAGTGCAGTGCGTGTTACGGCGCGTATTGCGGCGTTCATTCCCGGTGCGTCGCCACCGCTTGTAAGTATGGCAATTTTTTTCATTTTCCACCTTCTTTCAAAAATGCTTATTACTTGTCAAGCCTGTATTAACATATACAAGCTTCTCTTTTTCGGCATCTTACAATTCAACTTAAATTAAATAATTACTTCTCGTTTATATACCGCTCTTGGTCTTTGAGTTTGAAAGTGATAATTTCCTTAATTAGTTCAAGCGGCAATTCTTTATCTAAAGGGAACTGCACCCCACCTTTAGTTGTTTTATAACCCTTTAGTGCATCTTTAAAGGCTTCTATCCCTTCCGGTTGCGGGTAAAAGCCTATATGCTGCTCAAAACCTGCGTAATGAATAAACCATTTTCCGTATAAATCAAACGTTGGAATACGCATACAAATGCGCTCTGTTGCCTGCGGGGCAATTTCCTTAACCGCCTCACGTATTGCGGTAAGGCGCCCCTGCACTTCAATAGGGAATTTTTCAATGTAACTGTCTACTACATTCATTTTTTGCCTCACATATATTATTTTTGTTTAACCCTGGTTATGGTGTTCAATAAAGCGCTTTTACATTTGCTGTACAAAGTTTAAACGCAACTAAAACAAATGCCGCTGCCACAGCAAAGCCGCCTTATTATATACATAATATGGCATGGCGTATGGCCATAAACAGCTTTACTTTTGCACCACAGCACCTTTGCCCAGCAGGTTTTCAAGCTCGGTTACCAGCTGTGCCGTGGGTGTAACACCGTACTGTGCAGGGGCTAAAACATACTGCTTTGTATCTATATAATATAAATAAAGCGGTGTATCCCCTTCAAAAATTCTGGCAAGGCCAAGCACCCTTTCGCGCTCCGGGCAGTTTGCCGTTGGCAGCTTAATATAAAGACCGCCCTTGCTTTTATGCAGTTCTTTTACGGCAGCAGTTGTAGGCTTTTCGCCGGTTTCACCGGCGGCATTTTTTTGTGCTTTTTGAGTGTTTCTGCCATGTTGACCACTGGGGTAGCCATAATTACTTTGCTTATATGGTTCTGCTTTGTCGTTTTCCTGTGAATATTCGTCTGCCGGTATTGCGTTTTCAACCACAATCGCAGTGTTCTCTTCCTCTTTTACCGAAACACGGCCTTTTATAACCACAACGCTGTTCTCAACTAAATATTTTCCGCATGTCTCAAGCACTTTTGGGAAAATTAAAACTTCAATGGAACCGCTTAAATCTTCAACTGTGGCAAAGGCCATTATGCTGTTTTGTTTTGTGCTTTGCTGGCGTATTTTAACTACAGTGCAAAGCAGCGAAACACGCTTGTTGTCGTATTGAATTGCATCGTCCTGTAAAAGCTGCGCAATTGGCGTGCCGTTAAGGGCGGCAGCTGTTTTTGAGTAACGCTCAAGCGGGTGGCCTGAAAGGTATAGCCCGCTCACCTCTTTTTCCTGCATCAATAATTCAGCTTGTGTATATTCTTCAAGCTTCGGCATCTCATAATCTGCACTGGTCTCATCTGTTTCGCCAAAAAGGTTCGTCTGCCCTTCAATGTTGTGGCGGGCGGTATTTTCTATGCTTTTTAACATACCTTCAATGGCAGTTATCATTTGGCGGCGGTTGGCACCAAATTCGTCAAAGGCACCGCTTTTAATAAAACTTTCAATGGCACGGCGGTTTATTTCGGTTCCATACAGCCGTTCACAAAAATTGTATAACGACGTATATTCGCCCTTTCTGCGCTCTTTTATCACTGTATCAATAAGGCCACGGCCAACGTTTTTTAATGCTAAAAGGCCAAAGCGAATTGCACCGCTGTCTACCATGAAGCCTGTGGCGCTTTTGTTGACACTGGGTGGCAGCACTTTTATACCGGCCCGTTGGCATTCGGCGGAATATTCAATAATTTTGCCTGTGCTGTCCAATACACTTGTAAGCAATGCCGCCATATATTCTTTTTCATAATATAATTTAAAGTATGCAGTTTGGTAAGCAAGCAAGGCGTATGCTGCCGCATGTGCTTTGTTAAATGCATAAGATGCAAAACTTGTCATTTCATCGAAAATGGCGTTGGCAACCTTTTCAGGTATACCATTGGCAACACAGCCAACGCACGGGTAGTTGGGGTCGTCACTTCCAAACACAAAGTTTTTGCGTTCTTTTTCCATTACATCATGCTTTTTTTTAGACATTGCCCGCCGCACAATATCTGCCTGGCCATAACTGTAGCCGGCAAGCTCGCGGCAAATTTGCATAACCTGCTCCTGGTACACTATACAGCCGTTGGTAACATCTAAAATGTGTGCAAGTTGTGGGGTTTTATACCGCACCGCCTGTGGGTGGTGGCGGTTGTACAGGT
>JAVBRS010000178.1:0-6951 GCA_031547715.1 Oscillospiraceae bacterium | reverse complement strand
TAATTTCCCGCATCATAATATATAGTTTTACTAAAAGTACGCGTTGCGCTGGCATTTTCAGGGTTAGTTTTTTGCAGTAAACGGCCAAGGTTGTCATATTCATAATCGGTCTGGTAAATATTTTCTCTTGTGTCTCTGGTTACTAGGCCCCAGTTGTTGTACAAGTAGGCGTGTTTGTTTTTTTGTGAGGAAAGACTGGCCGAGTCTACCTCTGCGCTGGTGTAAGGTGAATGGGTATATACACCGGCTGCGTATGTATATGTAAGGGCATTGTATGTAGATGAAGTACCTAAAGCGGCAGGGTTTGCAGCGTAATAATAATATATAGCAGAAATGCAGTTCATTCCGGGGTCTGTTGTTTTATAATTGTAGGAAATACGTTCTTTTAATACATTTTTGTCATATACCTTTTTTGCTGCAACAAGTTTACCGTCTGTACTAAGGGTATATTCCTCTGTAATGGTACGGCCAGCTTCCAAGGTGTACCATTTTTTTGTTACAGTGCTGTAGGCGCCGTATTCGTAATTAACAGTGCGGCTTGGGTAGCGCACAGAAGCAGTGTGACTATTGGTACTTGTTCTTACACTTTTAACATTTGCCTTTTTATCATCAGTGTAGGTAAAACTTGCATTTGTGTATGCATAAGGTTCTGTTTCACCTTCGTTGTAGGTCAGTGTGCTGCGTGAAGTTATTTGCTTGTAGTCCGGCGCAGTTTTGCTTGTGCCATAATAGATACTTTCATAGTGTAGAGTTTTATTGCCTTTTTTTAGAAGTTTTGAGCTGCGTTGGTTAGGGTTATCAAAATAGCTAACTTCTTCTGTTCCGTTAGGAAGCGAGGCTATACCCTGGCTAATGTATTGATAATATGGGTAATTATAAGTTATTTGGTAGTTATAAAAAATATAGTTTAGGTAAGAATTTAACCCTCTGGCAGCAATATCTTGGCGGCTTCGAAGTATAAAATTAGTTTTAAAGCCTTCTGCAGAGTTTATTATAAGGGAACAAGCAGAATATGTGTACTCTGTAATAGCACCGCCGGGGTGGGCTATTTCTTTCAAAAGCATAAACTCAATAGCCGGTACACTTGGTGCGGGGTCGTATTGTGCAGCATAATAACGGCTAACCGCACTGTATTCTTGTGGGTTATAATAAGCATACGCAGTAACCCGCCCACCTCTATCTTCAACTTTTGCAAGGTTCAGATGAGGGGTGCTGTTTATAGTATATTTTATAGTAACCTGGGTGCCGGTTTTAACTTCCGGCAGGTTCCATATTAGGGTGCTGCCGCTTTTTGTAAGCGCTATTGTGCGCCCCCAGGTGTCAATAATCTCCATTCCGCCCTCGTCTTGCAGTGTGAAGAAGATGGTGTTCTCAAAACGGTCTTGCCGCACTACCAGCTTGTACCCGTCCAGCCTGCTTTGGCTGTCCAGCACCTTCACAAAGTAGTCTTTATTCCCGTTTTTATAAGAAACCACAACGTTGTAGCTTTTGCTTGCACCCGCCTTGTGGGGGTGGCTTACACTGCCGCTGACCGTAGCTATTGTAACGTCCTGCAACGGGTAATCTTCAAAGCCGTCGCCTGCAGCGTTTAGCACAAAGCTGCGCCCATCTTCTAAATGTAGGGTGGTGTTATATATGCAGTTCTCTTGCCGCTGTGCCTGGGGTAATGTCTCAAGCTCCGGCAGTACAAACCGCCAGCCAAAACCCAGCCCGTACATGCGGGTGCGGAAGGTGTTTGCCACCGTACCGGTGCCTACAGCGCTGCCGTACAATACGGGGCGCATGTCTAACGTGTTGGCATCGCCTGAATTGTAGGCGCGGGTTACCTTTAAATCAAACCCATTGCGCCCCGGCAGGGCAAAGTCTACCACACGGTAGTCTAAATACCCGCCGTTTAATATGGCATTTTCATTTGCGCCGCTGTTAAACGCCACCGGTGTTTCAAGGTAGGTTTTAGGGTCAGGGTAACCACCAGTTGCCTGCAGTGCTGCCGCCATGCTTAAATGCTGCTGCGCAGCTGTTTCTAAGGTGTCCTGCTGCAACGGTGCTTCCTCCGTTGTTAGCGGCGCAGCCTGTGTGGTGTTACCGTCACCTTCCACCGCGGTAAATGCATGGCTGTTCGCCTGTTTTCCTATAGCCTTCAGCTTTTCCTCCACGGCGGCTTGCAAGGCAATGGCACGCTCAATAGCCTCCTCTTCATATGCCGGGGTTGGGCTTTTTGCAGTATCTGCAACAGGTGCTAGTTCAGCACCTATTTGCGGCACTACATTCAGCTGGTTTCCCTGCGTTTGCTCACCCGCTAAAGGGTGTAATGTTTTGTTTTCCATTTAAATCTCCTTTTTACTAATGTGGGTTTATTAATGGGTATAAGCTGGGTGTAAAATAGGCAGCAACGCTTTGGTTTGCTTAACTGCCCGCTTTTTGGCAAACCCTTAAGTGTTGCACCCGCTTATATAAAGGGCGAAGTATGATTCGTTCAAGCGCTTAAAGCGTATTTCTTTTTGTGGTTTTTCTATGCTGCAAACATATTGAACTTGAAAAATTCATGCATTATTCTCAAGGTTTATTAAAGCTCTTTAAATGCCTGCTAATAAATTCCCTACTTATTCTGGTGTTTTACAATGTTGGCTGGTTTTGAAACTGAAGTATTTAGTGTGTTTAAATGCTTATATCGCAACAACCCCCTTTATAAATTTGTGATATGCTAAAATAAGTTTTAAGTTTTTATTAACTAATATTTTATTATAATAAGCCGGCTTTAAAACCGGGCCCGCTTTACTTTTTTAATAGCCCCTTGAACGGTTGCCACATTTGCTGCTTTTTATACAAAACAAAAACCGCTTAAACCTAGTGTTTAAGCGGCTTCTTTATGGTTGCGGGGGCAGGATTTGAACCTACGACCTTCGGGTTATGAGCCCGACGAGCTACCGAACTGCTCCACCCCGCGTTATTTGGTTTTTACAATATACCACGCCTATTTAAAATTGTCAAGCACAAACGGCAACACCTATAGTTTTTCAAGCATTCACTTTTCAGCCAGCCAAATGGCTTCCTTTAAAAATGCCCAGTTTAACCCTTTGCCTTTAGCCACGGCGTCTGTAATATCAATGCCGGCCGCACCACTGCGCCATGGCCCGGCATTGACAATGCCTTGTTATTATTGTACGCTTTTATTTGTATTTTACTACAATATTAAGGTGGGGAAAATGGTTGCTATTTTAGATTTTTTAGACAACACCTGCACCACTTTTGCGGGCAAAACTGCATTTATTTACGGGCAAGAACAAGTTACGTTTGAAGAAGTGCGCACCAGGGCAAAACAAATTGGCACCTTCTTGGCCGGCGTAGTACCGCAGCGCACCCCTGTTGTAGTGTGCGCTGAAAAAAGCGTTAATATACCCGCTTTATACCTTGGTATTTTATACGCCGGGTGCTATTATGTGCCTGTTGCGAAAGACCTGCCGCCTGCCCGCCAAAAACTTATTTTAGAAACAACCGGTGCCCCTTTTATGCTTACAGACACCGATGCAACCGCCCTAAAAGCCACCCTTGGCTTTGAAGGACAAGCCGCCGCCTACCCCTGCATTGGGCAGCATATTGATGAAGCGCTTATAAAAAAGCGCAGAGATGCAACCATTGACACAGACCCGATGTATGTCATATTCACCTCAGGCTCTACCGGCAAGCCAAAAGGCGTTGTTGCACCCCACTGTGCAGTGGTTGACTATATTACCGTTTTCACAAAAACCTTTGGCATTACAAGCGAAGATATTTTTGGCAACCAGGCCCCGCTTGATTACATTGCCGCCATTAGAGATGTCTACCTGCCTGTTTACACCGGCGCTACAACAGTTATGATACCAAAACAGCACTTCTCTTTACCCTTACAACTTTTTGATTTGCTCAACCAATACAAAATAACAACCCTTTGCTGGGTAAGCGCAGCACTTTCCCTTTGCAGCGAGTTTAATGTGTTTAACCAAAATGTGCCGCAGTATGTTAACAAAGTGTTTTTTACCGGGGCGGTTATGCCCTGCAAGCATTTAAAAATTTGGCAGCAACACCTTCCAAATGCACTTTTTGTAAACCATTATGGCCCCACTGAAATAACTGCAAGTTGCACCTACTACATAGTAAACCACCCTGTTGAAGACGGCGAGCAGTTGCCCATTGGCATACCCTTTGACAACACTGAAATTTTACTGCTGAATGAAGACGGTACCGCCACAGCGCCTGGCGAAAAGGGTGAAATTTGCGTGCGCGGTACCTCTTTGGCCCTTGGCTATTACAAAAACCCTGAAAAAACCGACGAAGCCTTTATAATAAACCCTTTGAACGGCATTTATAAAGAGCGCATTTACAAAACCGGTGACATTGGCGCTTTGCGCCCTGACGGCATTTTGACATTTCACGGCCGCAAAGACTTCCAGATAAAGCACATGGGCCACCGCATTGAGCTTGGTGAAATTGAAGCTGCCGCCGGCCTTTTGCCCGGGGTTGGCAAATGCTGCTGTATGTACAACGCAGAAACTGAGCTTATATACCTATATTACACCGGCACGGCAGATAGAAAAGCTATTACAGCAGCCCTGCGTGAAACGCTGCCGGCTTTTATGCTGCCCCGCAAGTTTGTCCCTCTTGAGGAAATACCGTTGAATATTGGCGGCAAGCCTGACATTGCCGCGCTGCGCGCTTTATTTTAACATAGGAGTAACCGGTGCTTTTTACAACCATACAGTTTACCTTGTTTTTGGCGGTTTGCGTAGTATTTTACTACCTTTGCCCACTGCGGTACCGCTGGTGCGTTCTTTTGTTCTTCAGCCTTTATTTTTACTGGCAGTTTAGCCGGCGTATGTTCGCCGTGCTTTTTTTAAACTGTGTTACAACCTGGCTTTTTGGGGTTTTTATTGGCCGCATGCATACAGCCGAAAAACAAACCCTTGCAAACGGCAAAGAAACTTTCACAAAAGAAGAGCGCGCCGCAGTGAAAAGAAAATTTTTGACCCAGCGGCGTGTTTTGTTGTTTTTATACATTGCCGGTACTGCAGGTATTTTGCTAACATTTAAATTCTACGGTATGGCTGCCCGTAATGCCGCTTTTTTGCCTGCCATTACTTTACTTATGCCTGTGGGCATTTCATTTTATACGCTGCAAATCATCGGCTACATTATAGATGTATATAATAAGAAGGTAGCCCCGGAAGAAAATTTTTTTAAGGTTGCGCTTTTCACCACATTTTTCCCCCAGATAATTGAGGGGCCCATTAGCAGGTTTGACCAGCTGGCTAAAACCCTTTTAACACCGAACCGGTTTGACTATAACCGCTTTATAACCGCCCTGGAACGCATGCTTTGGGGTTATTTTAAAAAACTGGTGGTGGCAGACAGGCTTGCTGTTTTAACCCGCACTTTATACGGCGGCTACAATGAGCTTTTTGGGTTTTACGTGCTGCTTGCCGGGGTTTTATACTCCATTCAGCTTTATGCAGATTTTTCCGGCGGAATTGACATGGCGCTGGGCGCCGGGCAGCTTTTTGGCGTTGAAATGCCGGAGAATTTCCAGCGCCCGTTCTTCTCAAAAAATATTGGTGAATTTTGGCGCCGTTGGCACATAACCCTTGGCGCATGGCTGAGAGACTATATTTTTTACCCGGTTACCTTCAGTAAACCCTTGGCCGCACTCAACCGCTGGTTTGCAAAACGCAAAATGGCATGGGCGGCAAAGTGGTTGCCCGCATACATTTCACTTTTTATACTTTGGTTTGTAAGTGGCGTTTGGCACGGCGAGGGGTTGCAGTACATTTTTTACGGTATGTGGCACGGCCTTTTGGTAATGCTGGAAACCACCTTTGAAAAACCTGCTAAAGCCTTGTATTTAAAGTTTAATGTACCCACTGAAAACTTTTTGGTAAAACTTAGCAGGGTACTGCGCACCTTTGCCTGCTTTGCCTTTGGCGAGCTTATGTTTGGCGCCACAAGCACCGCCATGATGTTTGGCCTTTTGAGTGGCCTGTTTAAAAGCTGGAACCCTGAAATGTTGTGGAACGGCAGCCTTTTAAACCTGGGGCTGGACACCCCCGACCTTGTGGTGGCTTTTTTGGCGGTGCTTGTGCTTTTCACCTTTGATTGGGCCGAGAGAAAACAAAACATTTACACCTGGCTTAACAACCGCAAAACCCTGCCCCGCTTTGCAATTTTATTTGCTGCGGTAATGTGCATAGTGCTGTTTGGTGTATATGGCCCAAGTTATGACCCTACACCGTTTATCTACTTCCAATTTTAAGGAGCACGCTGTGACAAAAAAACAAGCTGCACGCTTTTTTTCTTTTGTTTTTATCTGCATTGTAAGTATATTTTTACTGGGCGAGTTTCTGCGTGACAAAACTACCACCATAGCGTCCTACTACTCTGAGCCGGAAAACACTATTGATGTTATTGTGGTTGGAACAAGCCATGTAAACAGCGCCAGCATACCGGCAGTTTTATGGCGTGAAGATGGCATTTCCGCCCACAATGTCTACTCTTGGAGCCAAAGTATGTGGCTTAGCTACCACTATATTGTTGAGGCCCTTAAAACCCAAGGGGTTAAGGTGGTTGTGCTGGATGTGTACGGCCTTTTGTACGGCAACAGCCTTGAGCAACCGGAAGAAGCCGACAAAGTAAACTACGCCGGCGGCTTTGGCCTGCCCCCCAGCCTTAACACCCTGCAGATGAAATGGACAGTGCAGAGCTGCGGAATAGATTTGCGCAACCCCTATGATTTTGTGAGCATTATAAGGTACCACACCCGCTGGAAATATTTAATTAGCGACACTGCAAGCTTTTTTTACAACCCAAAGAATGATTACGATTATTTAAAAAGCTACGGCATGCAAGTTGGTGTACTGGGCACACCCGCACCTAACTACACATCAACGCCGGCGGTTGTAGCCCCATATGAAACCGCGGTGG
>JAVBRS010000159.1:0-2753 GCA_031547715.1 Oscillospiraceae bacterium | reverse complement strand
CTCTGCTTCATGCAACATAGTGCCGTCGCCGCCAACTGTAACCGCAATGTCACAAAGGGCAAGTGCTGCACTGCGTGCCGTAAATGTAATGCTTCGTATATCAAAATTTAATGCACTTACAGAAAAAGCAAGGTCATTTTTTAAACTTTCTTCCATAATACAAAAAATTCCATATTCTTGCAAGGTTTTACAAATTTCTGCAGTGTATTTCAACTGCGGGTCTTTTTGTAGGTTGGGTATAATGAATACCTGCATAATACGCTCCTTTAGCTTTTCAGGCTCTCGTGGGCCGCAAAAACAGTTGCATCAACCTTTTCTTCTGTAATGGTATTTAGCTTTACGCTGTTTCCAATTGCCAAAATAAATTCAATATTGCCCTCCGGCCCTTTTATAGGAGAATAGCTTAAATCAAAAGGGCAAAGCCCATTTTCTTTTGCGTATTTTATGCAAGTTTCAATAACTTCTTTGTGTGTTATAGCTTCACGCACCACACCTTTTTTGCCAACTTTTTCTCTTCCCGCTTCAAACTGTGGTTTAATAAGTACAACACCCTCAGCTTCCTTTGCCATAACTGCAGCAATAACCGGAAAGATATGTTTAACCGAAATAAATGATACATCCACACTGAAAAATGCAATATCTTCGTTTAGCATATCTTTTGTTATATGGCGTATGTTGGTGCGCTCCATGTTAACAACCCTTTGGTTGGTACGCAGCGCCCATGCCAGCTGGCCATAGCCAACATCTACGGCATACACCTTTTCAGCGCCGTTTTGCAGCATACAATCGGTAAAGCCCCCTGTTGAGGCACCAATGTCCATACAAACTTTTCCGTAAGGGGTTATGGGGAATATCTGCAGCGCCTTTTCAAGCTTTAACCCGCCACGGCTGACATATGCCAAGGTTTTGCCCCGCACTTCAACCATGGCTACCTTTGGAACATTATACCCGGCTTTGTCTTGTTTTTCACCGTTCACATAAACTGTGCCTGCCATAATAAGCGCCTTCGCACGTTCACGGCTGTTTTCAAAACCGTTTTCTACTAAATACTGGTCAAGGCGCAGGGCAAACACCCCCCTCAAAAGCTGCTGAAAGTGCAGCTGCATTAAGTTTGTAATCTTCATACAACTCATGCACGTTTGCGTGGTCAACATTTGGCTCGGTAATGCCAATTATTCTATATTTCCCTTTGTAACCAAGTTGCTGCAATGCAAAACCAAGCTGCATTCCGGCGCCTCCGGTAACAATCCCATCTTCCGCAAAAATAATATCATTAAACTGTAAAAGCTCCCAGGCAAAACCTTTTGGCAGCGGGTGCACAACCGTTAATTTGTACCCTGTTATTTCAATACCATTTTCCTTTGCAAGCAGGCATGCTTTAAGCACCTCTGCGCAAAGGCGGCCGTAGCTAATAAGTGCACACTTGTTGTAGTGTTGTGCGCCATTAACCGCTTGCCGTACTGTAGCGTTACCTTCTTGCTGTGGTGTAATTGCGGTTTGCCCTTCATTTTGCAAGTTTGTTTGGTGTATAATCTCAAACTCTGCCCCGGTGCAGGGCAAATTCGCCAAAATTTCATCTTCGCACCCGCGGGGGTAACGTATTGCCTTCGGGCCTTTTTTTTCACTCAGAAGCTTTGAAAGCCAAAAGCGCAACTCTTTATAATTGCAGGGGGAAACAAGTTTAAACCCGGAAAGCCCGCTTATAAATGCAACATCATAAATACCCTGGTGGGTTTCACCGTCACCGGGCACAAGGCCGGCACGGTCAATTGCAATAAGAACATTAAGCTTCTGCAAAAGCACATCATGAATAAGCTGGTCATACCCTCTTTGTAGAAAAGTTGAGTAAAGGGCAACTACAGGTAACAGCCCACGGCTTGCCAGGCCGGCGGCAAATGTAATCGCATGGCCCTCGGCCATGCCAACATCAAAAAACCGGTTTTTGTGCTCTTTGTAAAAATACTGTAAACCTGTGCCGTACTTCATTGCTGCCGTTACCGCGCAAATACTCTTATCCTCGGCGGCAATGGCGCTTAAGGTTTTGCCAAATTCACTTGAAAATGAATCGCTCGGCGACATATCCGGGTCGTCGATATGTGTGCTGTCAAATGATGAAACGCCGTGAAAAGCACCGGGGTTATTTTCAGCCGGCTCAAACCCTTTACCTTTTTGCGTTTCAAGGTGCAGCACCATTGGGCCTTTGCGTGTTTTAATGTTTTTAAATAACGGGGCAAGGCTTTTAATGTCGTTTCCGTCTGCCTGGCCAATATATTGTAAACCCATATCCTCAAAAAAAGTACTGTTATAAACAGTGCGGCGTAAAAAGGCTTTAATCCCCACTAAAAACCGCCAAAGCGGCCTGCCAATACCCGGGGTTTTTAACAACGCTTTTTCCACTGCCTTTTTTGCGCTTGAATAGTTTGGTTTGTTGCGCAGCTTTGTTAAATACCGCGATATCGCCCCAACATTTTTTGATATAGACATTTTATTATCGTTTAAAATTATTAACAAATTGTCAAGTTCAGGGCCAATATTGTTCAACCCTTCATATGCCATGCCGCCGGTAAAAGCACCGTCACCTATAACGGCAATTACCATACCTGCTTCACCAAGTTGTTTTTTTGCCGTGGCAATACCAATTGCAGCAGATATTGCTGTGCTGCCGTGACCTGCTATAAAAGCATCCTTCAGCGTCTCTTTAGGTGAAGGGAAGCCGGAAAGCCCCCCTTTTTGGCTCAGAGATGAAAACAGGC
>JAVBRS010000083.1:0-11348 GCA_031547715.1 Oscillospiraceae bacterium | reverse complement strand
AGGTAACCGAAGAAGAGCTTGCCAATATGGATATGGGCGATTTTTATGTTGAAATGCTTAAAAGGAGCGAAGAGAATTGGCGCAAAATTATTAGCTTTATTGCAAACAACAGCTCAGCACCGCTGGTATTTCACTGCAGCGCCGGCAAAGATCGCACCGGTGTTACCGCCATGTTGCTTTTTAGCATTGTTGGCTGTTTTGAAAACGACATTGTTGCTGACTACATACCTTCAGCAACCTACCTGCACCTAAAACCCGGCAGCAAGGCCAAATTTTTAGGTGCGATGGAGAGCCAGCCGGACAGCATGCAAAAAGCCCTTAACTTCCTGCGAGAGAGCTATGGCGGCCCACTTGAATACCTGAAAAAAATTGGAATTACCGAAGAGGAGTTTGCCGCCATACGCACTGCTTTTGCACCTAAATAACAGAAAAGCGAAATAGCTTTTATCTTGTTATACAGGCTAAATTTACTAACCAATAGGCGCAGCTACGCTGCGCCTGTTATTTTAGGGGGTAAAATGTTAACTACCAACCGCCTAACATTGCGTTTTTACCTTGAAGAGGACCTCGAAAACCTGCACACATTGCTTTCAAATGCCGAAAATATGTATTACCTGCCGGAACTTACCACGAAAACAATTGAAGAGACAAAAGAAAACCTTGACTACGTTATGAAAAATGAAGACGGCGCCTATTTTTGCATGTTTAACAGGCATACCGGCGCTTACATTGGCGGCATTGGCTACACGGAAACTGCCCCAACCCCTGCCCGCAGTGTGCATTTGGGTTATTTTATTCTGCCGCAGCACCAGCGGCAGGGCTACACACTGGAAGGTGTACAGGCCGTGCTAAACTATGCATTCTCAAAAGACAATTGCCTAAAGGTAACCACCGGCTGCTACAGTGCAAACACCTGAAGCAAAAAAGTTATGGAGCGTGCCGGCTTCATTTTTGAAAGCAGCTGTATGCAGCCCCTTTACCCCGGTGGCCCGGTGCTGGAAAAACTGGCATACAACATAAAAAAAGATGCCTTTTTTGCACTGCCAAAGCAAGGGGTATAAACAGCCGTGGCGGCGTTGTGCCTTGCGGTGCTACCTTGTTCCGGCTTTGCAGCAGGTACTTTGCGGCAACCGGTTTGGCAGGCGGCCGGCACTTTAACTGCTTTAACCTGCTACCAAATTTTTAGCGCCGCGTGCTGCCCAAATTTAGTTTTAAAATACCAAAACCACTTACTAATGTTGGGGCAGCTTTGTGCCAAACCATTGCGGTAGCAGCCATTTTTGCTGGCGGCTGGTGTTTTTGCAGCCTTTAATTGGCGTGGGCGGTACCCAAAGTGTAGTTTTAAAATACCAAAACCACTTACTAGTGTTGGGGCAACTTTGTGCCAAACCATTGCGGCAGCAGCCATTTTTGCTGGCGGCTGGTGTTTTTACAGCCTTTAATTGGCGCCCACGCTACCCCGAATATGCTTAAAGTAACAACGCCCTTGCTAAGTTTCGGGCGGCTTTACCCCAAAATTTTGCACCAAGCACTTTGCAGCAGCTGGTTTGGCAGCCAGCCGGCACTTTAGAATCTTTAACTTGCTGCCCGCTTTTTAGCCAGAAGCTGCTGCCCCTACTGGCCAATGTAAAAATGCCGAAACTGCAAAGCCTTTCGCCTTTTGCGGTAAAAAAACCAGGCACGCATTATGCGTGCCTGGTTTTTTCTGTAAACAATTATTGCGCTGTCTCTTCGTCGCAGCAATCATCTTTTGCCGGGGCGGCAAGGTCTTTTTTCTCAACGGCTTTTGTGGTATCCCCAAGGCCGGTTATCTCACTGAACAGGGCATTGCTTGTTGCGGTGCCTACAGCGTCTGTGGGCACAATAATTTTGGCGGCCCTGCCGTCGGCCATTTTAATAAGAGATTCATACTTTTTAAGTTCCAGCACCGCCAGCGTTGGGGCGGATTCCTTAATCATACGCAGGCCGGCAGCCTCTGCCTCTTTTTCAAGAATAAGGGCGCGAGATTCACCTTCAGCCCTTGCTATACGTGCGTCACGCTCACCTTCAGCTGCGAGAATCATGGCTTGCTTATCACCCTCTGCGCGGGTTATGGCGGCGGCACGGTGGGCCTCAGCCTGCAGCATTGTCTGGCGCTTGTCACGCTCTGCCTTCATTTGTTTTTCCATGGCATCTTGTATTTCACGCGGGGGAATAATGTTTTTAAGCTCAAGGCGGTTAACTTTAATTCCCCATTGGTCGGTCGCGTCATCAAGTATAGCTGTCATTCTGCCGTTAATAATATCGCGGGATGTAAGGGTTTGGTCAAGCTCCATCTCGCCCACAATGTTACGCAGGGTGGTTGCCGTTAGGTTTGCAAGTGCGTTCATCGGGTTAACCGCACCGTATACATAAAGGCTTGAGTCAAAGATGCGGAAGTACACAACCGTGTCTATCTGCATGGTAACGTTATCTTTTGTAATAACCGGCTGTGGCGGAGAATCGAGCACCTGCTCTTTTAAAGTGGTTTTTGCCACAACTGTTTCAAGTATGGGCAGTTTAAAGTGCAAACCGGCAGACCATGTGGTTTTATATTTACCTAAAAAAGCCACAACGTACTCGTTTGCCTGCGGCACAACGCGCACGGTTGAGCCCACCACCATTAGAAGCAGAATAACTATAATTGCGCCAAAGATATAAAACGGCATAAAATACCTTCTTTCTTTCTTTTATTCTTGAGAATATTTTACCATAATTCGCGATTAAAATCATTAAAATTTTATTAGTTTTAAATTATGCTAAAGTAAAACTTAATATATCTTAACTTTTCACTTCACCGGTTATTATTGTATTTTACTTGTAATTTACTTATGCTTATTTAACCTGTTTGAATTGCGGCCCGCCATATGCAAACTGCAATTTTACAAAGTTTTGCAGGTGACTTTAAAATGCAAAACATAAAAAAGCAGCCCTTTGCTAAGGGCTGCTTTTTATTTGCTAAATTGCCGGTGGGCAGTATGCCAAAAAAGCGCCGCAAGTGCAATTACAAAAGTGCTTTTAGCCTTTAAAAGCATGTTGGTTTTTTATTATGCGCCATTCGCACCTTATTCATTTCAAATTTATGCCGGCCTGCTTTTTTAGCGCAGGGCTTACATGTCCATCCAACTTTCATCCCCGGGGTTTTTCTGGAAGGCTGCAAGTTTTTCAAGGTCGCCTTCGGTTATAAAACCCTCTTCCAGTGCCACCGCAGCAAGTGCGTCATAATTGCTGAGCGAGGTATTTTGCACATTGGCTTCCTCAAGCCGGGTAACGCCTTTTTGCATACCATATGTGAATATGGAGGCTATGCCAAGAACCTCGGCACCTGCGCTTCGCAGCACCTCCACCACCTCTGCCACCGAGCCGCCGGTGGAAATTAAATCTTCAACTACAACCACCTTTTGCCCGGGGCTTACCCTACCCTCAATTTGGTTATTTCGGCCGTGGTCTTTCGCGCTTGCACGCACATATGCCATGGGCAGGTTTAAAATTTGTGCCACCAATGCCGCGTGGGCAATGCCGGCGGTAGATGTACCTGCCACCAACTGGCAGCCCGGGTAATTGCATTTAATAATTTCCGCAAGGCCCGCTTCAATTTTATCTCTTGTTTCAGGGTAAGACAGCGTTAAGCGGTTGTCACAGTATATTGGTGAATGTATGCCGCTTGCCCAGGTGAACGGCTGGTTTGGGCGCAAAAAAACCGCTTCAATTTTTAAAAGCTCTTTCGCAATATCTTTTGCCGTTTGTTCCTTGTTCATCTTCTGCCTCTTTCTGCGGGTGGCCCGCTTATAATTAATAGTTTACTGCCCCTACACCGCGTTTGCTTTTGTGTTTGTAACCGGCTGCCGTTTTATTTTTCATCTGCATGTAAATACAGGCCAGCCGCAAAAATGTACTAAAAAAATTAATTTTGTATAATGTTCACTATATTATACTATATGTATTATTTTTGTGGATTCGTTTACTTACCGCGTATCCTTGCACAGGTTCACTTTACACTTTGTTTTACCTGTGCACTGCCACCGCCCGGGGCCAACCGGCCCAAGCAACCACATGCGTGGTTGCTTGCCGGCGCTTTGCGCCGGCGCCGGGCGGGCTGCCTGCCTGCCAAACATAAAAACTTTGTACTTTTTACAGCACAATGCCTTACAAGCTAAACCTGTTTTTGCCCCAAACTACTGCAGCTGCCAAGCGCCCACCAGCTTACCACTTCAGGTGCAAAATGGTTGCAATTTTCATTTTTTGCACCTTTAAACAGTTTCCCCATACAGGTGTTTTATTATTTCCGGCCTTTCGGCGTAAAGCAACTATGTAAACTTTCATAGCCTTTGCCGCTTTTAGCGCTTGTTTTGTGTGAAACCCAGCCGCTGCAAAATTCCATTCTGCCACGCCCGCTGCGGTGCCGCTTAACTGCCTTGGCAACTTTTACTTTTGTTTGAATTTACCCCTGAATAACTATAAAGGAAAACTTACTAAAGCAACCTAAAACTTCTTATACCTTGTACATTTTATAAAAACCCTTTTAAATACACTTTAGCCTGCCCGCAAAACATGTTCCCTGCAAACTTACCCGCACTTAATAACCACTTTAAAGCGGCGGTAAACTACCCCAAAAAGTCTGCCGCCACCTGGCGGTAAGCCGCCAACGGGTCTTTTGCAGCTGTTATTGGCCTGCCCACCACAATAAAGTTTGTGCCAAGCTCCCTCGCTTTTTGCGGGGTTGTTATACGGCTTTGGTCTTGTGTGCCGTTTTCGGGGTAGCGTATTCCGGGGGTAACGGTTAAAAACTCTGTGCCGCAGGCAGTTTTTACAAACCCCGCCTCCAGCGGGCTACACACCACACCGGCAAGCCCCGCCGTTTTTGCGTTTTTAGCATAATGGCAAATTGCATCCTCAATAGTGGTGGGTATAAGCAGCTCTTTTTGCATAACCTCTTCGCTGGTGCTTGTAAGCTGGGTCACTGCCAACAACAGCGGCGCTTTGCCCGCCTCACTGTTTTCGGCAAGGCCTTTCAATGCGGCGGCCATCATGGCGGTGCCGCCTGCCGCATGCAGGTTTGTCATGTCGGCGCCAAGGCGGGCAATGCTTGCCATGCCCCGCTCAACTGTGTTTGGTATGTCGTGTAGCTTTAAATCTAAAAACAGTTTGTGCCCACGGGCCTTTACCTCTTTTACAATGGCAGGCCCTTCGGCGTAAAATAGTTCCATTCCAATTTTCACAAATGGTTTTTCATCTTTAAATAAGTCTAAAAATGTGCAGGTTGTTTTTGCGTCTTTAAAATCCAGCGCAACAATTACGTCGTTTTTCATCATCTGTGGGCCCTTCCTATAATATCTTTTATGTTTTCAATGCCGTATTCCTGCATTTTTTTCGGCAGTTCTTCAATAATTTCCTTGCAAGCGTATGGGTTTATAAGGTTTGCACTGCCCACCTGCACGGCTGTTGCACCTGCGCTCATCATCTCTATAACATCATCGGCGCAGGCAATGCCGCCCACACCTATAACCGGCAACTTTACGTTTTTGTAAACCTGGTGCACCATGTGCACCGCCACCGGCTTTACCGCCGGGCCGGAAAACCCGCAAGACCCAATGCTTACAATGGGTTTGCCTGTGCGTGGCTCTATGCGCATGCCAAGCAGTGTGTTTATTAAAACAATGCCGTCTGCACCGGCTTCCTCAACCGCTTTTGCTATTGGCACACCCGACGTTACATTTGGCGAGAGTTTTATGTACACCGGTTTTTTTGCCACCGCTTTAACAGCTTTTGTAACCTCTGCCGCAGCTTCGGGGCTTTGGCCAAAGGCCATGCCCCCGCCATGCACGTTGGGGCAGCTTATGTTTATCTCCAAAAGTTCAATGCCTACCTGTGCATCCATAAGCTTTGTTACATACACATACTCTTCAAGTGAAAAGCCGGATATGTTTGCCACCGCACCTTTTTTGTACACCTGCTTAAGCTTTGGCAGCTCCTCTTCAATTACTTTGTGCACACCCGGGTTTTGCAGGCCAATGGCGTTTAAAAGCCCCGCCTCACACTCGGCAATTCTCGGGGTTGGGTTGCCAAAACGGGCCTGCTTTGTTGTGCCTTTCAATGCTATGCTGCCAAGCATATTTATGTCGTAAAACTGTGTAAACTCGTAGCCAAAACCAAATGTTCCGCTGGCGGGCATAACAGGGTTTTCAAGCTCCCAGCCGCTAAGGTTCACTTTTAAACTATTCAAAATTTCACCTCGCTTGCATCCATAACAGGCCCTTCAACGCAAATGCGTTTATGCCCGCTTATAGTCTCGCAGGTGCAGCCCATGCATGCGCCAAAGCCGCAACCCATGCGCTCTTCAAAACTTAGCTGGCCCGGTTTACCGCTTTTGTGCAGCGCCGCCAACATGGGCATTGGCCCGCAGGCACAGTAATAATCGTAATTAATTTTTTCCAAAGCGTTTGTTACAAAACCTTTTTGCCCAAAGGTGCCGTCTGCGGTTGCAAAGTGCACCGGTATGCCCAGCGCTTCAAATTCCTCTTTGTAAAACACGTCTTCGGCGCTGTTAAAACCCAGCACTGCAACAATGTTTTTACCCTGTGCTTTTAAAGCCTTTGCAAGGCCGTACAGCGGCGGCACGCCAACCCCGCCGCCCACAAGCGCCACCGTGCCGGTGGCTTTTCCCGTGTCAAAACCGTTGCCAAGGCCCACCAGCAAATCAAGCCCTTTCCCCTTTTCCATTTTGGCCATGGCGGCGGTACCACCGCCCACCACTTTGTAAATAAGGGTCATTTCCCCCTCTTGCCAGCTGCAAACTGAAATTGGCCGCCGCAGGTAAAAACCCTCCACCGCAACATTCACAAACTGGCCGGGCGCAGTAAGCCACTGCGTATCGCCTGATAGTTTCATTTCATATACATTTTTTGCAATGGGTTTATTTTGTGTTATTACATAAATACCTTTTTTGTACATGCCCGCCTCCTTATGCATCTATTGTGGAAACACTGAAGGTTATCTCCTCCAGCACATTCAAAAGCACCACCGCAGTGTCCAGCGACGTGAACACCGTAACATTGTTCTCTGCCGCCACCTGGCGTATTAAAAAGCCGTCGCGGCTCTCTGTGTCTTTCTTGCCGGGCAGGTTTAAAATGTAGGTTACATGCCCCTGGCGCAGGCTTTGCAAAATTTCTTCGCTGCCCTCGCTTATTTTTTTGCGCTTGCGGGTTTTAATGCCGTGCTCTTTCAAAAATTCTGCGGTGCCGCCGGTGGCCTCAATGTTAAAGCCCAGGTCGTAAAAACGGCGCACTGTGGGCAGGGCAGCTTCCTTCTCTTCGTCAGATATAGTCACAAACAATGTTCCGTAATTGTCTACCCGTGTGCCTGCCGCCTGCAGCGCCTTGTAAAGCGCCCGGTTTAAACTCTCATCGTAGCCAATGGCCTCTCCTGTGCTTTTCATTTCCGGGCTAAGGGCAATTTCCACCCCGCGCAGTTTTGAAAAGCTGAACACCGGCGCCTTTACATACCAGCGTTTTTTTGCCGGCCAAAGGCCGGTATACCCCTGGCTTTGTAAGCTGTGGCCCAGGGCCACCATTGTGGCAATGCCCGCCAACGGCACGCCTGTGGCCTTGCTTAAAAACGGCACCGTGCGTGAAGAGCGGGGGTTTACTTCAATTACATACACATTGTCCTTTGCATCAGCAATAAATTGAATGTTAAAAAGCCCTTCTATGCCAAGGCCAAGGCCCAGGGCCGTGGTGTACTTAACAATTGTTTCACTAACCTTTTCACTTACAGAAAAGGTCGGGTACACACTTATAGAGTCTCCTGAATGTACCCCTGCGCGTTCAACGTGCTCCATAATACCTGGTATAAACACGTTTTCACCGTCGCAAACGGCATCCACTTCAAGCTCTTTGCCCTGAATGTATTTGTCTACTAAAACCGGGGTTTTCTCACTAGCAACAATGGCTTGCTCGAAGTATGTTGCAAGGGCTTTGTCATTATAAACTATTTGCATGGCACGCCCGCCAAGCACATAACTTGGGCGCACCAGCACCGGGTAGCCAATTTCACCTGCCACCTTCAGCCCTGCCTGCACATTGGTTACAGCCCTGCCCGCCGGCTGTGGTATTTTAAGCTGCTCCAGCGCCTTTTCAAAGCTGTCCCGGTTTTCTGCGCGCTCAATGGCGGCAACGCTTGTGCCAACCACATTAATGCCCAGGGTTTCCAGCCGGGCCGCAAGGTTAATTGCCGTTTGCCCGCCAAGGCCCACCATAACACCTTTCGGTTTTTCATGGTGCACCACGTTCATTACATCTTCCACCGTAAGGGGCTCAAAATACAGTTTATCACTTGTGGTGTAGTCTGTTGAAACGGTTTCCGGGTTGTTGTTTATAACAATTGCCTCATACCCGGCCTGCCTTATTGCCCAAATGGCGTGCACCGTTGAATAGTCAAATTCAACCCCCTGCCCAATGCGAATAGGGCCGGAGCCAAGCACAAGTATTTTTTCTTTTTCGCTTGGTACCGCCTCATCCTCTTCTTCGTAGCTTGCGTAAAAGCAGGGCACCGCACTTTCAAATTCACCTGCGCAGGTATCTATGCTTTTGTAAACGGGGTATATGTTAAACTTTTCACGCAGGCGGTAAATTTCAAGCTCGCTCATGCCCCAAACGCCGCCTATATACCCGTCTGAAAGGCCGAACCGCTTTGCTTCACGCAGTGTATCTTCCGTTCTTTCGGCGGTGGCAAGCCAGCGCTCTTTTTCAATAATGGTGTTTAGTTTTTCCAAAAAGAACATGTCTATTTTTGTTGCACCGTATAGAATGCCAAGGTCCACGCCTTTGCGCAGCAGCGCCGCAAGGGCAAAAAGCCTATCGTCTCGGCCGTCTTCAATGTACAACAGCATGTCTTCCACAGGCATGTTTTCAAACTTTTTATTGTAAATATGGTTAGCGCCCACTTCCAGCCCGCGCACACCTTTTAAAAGGCTTTCCTCCACTGTGCGGCCAATGCTCATCACTTCGCCGGTGGCTTTCATCTGGGTGGAAAGCTTGTTGTCTGCGGTGGTGAACTTATCAAACGGGAAGCGCGCAAGTTTAGCCACCACATAATCTATGCTGGGCTCAAAGCTGGCGGGTATGCCGGCCAAGTTTATCTCTTTCAGCTGCATGCCAAGGGCAACTTTTGCTGTAACCTTTGCAATGGGGTAACCGGTGGCCTTTGAGGCGAGAGCCGAAGAGCGGGAAACCCGCGGGTTCACTTCAATTAAATAGTAGCTGAATGAATATGGGTCCAGTGCAAACTGCACGTTACACCCGCCTGCAATCTCCAGCGCTGATATTATTTTAAGCGCACTGCGGCGCAGCATATCATATTCTCTTGCGGCAAGTGTTTGGCTTGGTGCCACCACCATTGAATCTCCGGTGTGCACACCTACAGGGTCTATGTTCTCCATGCTGCAAATTGCTATTGCGGTGCCGGCGGCGTCACGCATAACTTCAAATTCAATTTCTTTGTAGCCTTTTATGCTTTTTTCCACCAATACCTGCCGCACCGGTGAAAGTTTAAGCCCGTTCTCCATAAGGGGGGCCAGCTCTTCGGCGTTATTTGCAAAACCGCCGCCGGTACCGCCCAGGGTAAAGGCCGGCCGCAGAATAACCGGGTAACCAATGCTCTCTGCCGCAAAAAGCCCATCTTCCACTGTGGTGGCAATTTGGCTTGGCAACACCGGCTCGCCAATGTTTTCACAAAGCTCTTTAAAAAGCTCGCGGTCCTCTGCTTTTTCAATGCTTGTAAAGCTTGTGCCCAAAAGCTCTACCTGGCATTCTTGCAGCACACCTTTTTTGGCAAGCTGGGCAGCAAGGTTAAGCCCTGTTTGGCCGCCAAGGCCGGGCAACAGTGCGTCCGGCCGTTCTTTCCTTATAATTTTTGCCATGTACTCAAGGTTCAACGGCTCCATGTAAACTTTTGCAGCAATGTTTGTGTCTGCCATAATGGTGGCCGGGTTAGAGTTTACAAGCAACACCTCATACCCTTCTTCTTTCAGGGCAAGGCACGCCTGCGTTCCGGCGTAGTCAAACTCAGCGGCCTGGCCAATTACTATTGGCCCGGAGCCTATTACCAAAACTTTTCTAATATCTTCTCTTTTAGGCATTCTTCTCCGCCTGCCCTTTCATCAGCTTCAAAAACTCTTCGTACAATTCGGCAGGTTCTTCAGCCCCGGTGCCTGCACCAGGGTAAAACTGGGCCGAAAACGCACACCTGTCTTCGCTTTTTACCCCTTCCACCGTGCCGTCTAAAAGGTTAAGGTAGGTTGGGGTTAATTTTGCGGCGGCCAGGCTTTCTAGTTCAAGCGCCCAGCCGTGGCTTTGGCTGGTTGCCTGCACCAGCCCCGTTTTAATGTTTTGCACCATTTGGTTTTGCCCATGGTGCCCTGTTTTTAATTTGAACGCGGTTGCGCCTGCAGCAAGCCCCAACGCAATGTGGCCAAGCCCCACACCGAAAAGCGGCAGGTTTTTTGGCAGCGCTTTTATAAGGTCCACCACATTCGCCAGCCCTGCCGGCCCGCCCGGGCCGCCGGCTAAAAACACCCCGTCGGGGGCAAGGGCCAAAAGCTCTTGCGCTGTTATATTGTACGGCACCACCGTTACATTGCAGCCTATGCGGTTAAGTTCCTTTATTCCGCTGTGTGAAAGGCCCAGATCTACCGCTGTAACATTGTACGCCGGGTTTTGTGTGCGGGCGTACCAGCGCTTTTTGCAGCTTACCGCCGCAAGCGGGGTTTCAGGGTATTGCCAGTTTTTTATTGCAGCAAGGGCCGCCTCTTTATTTGTACCTGCGGCAGTTAGCATGGCTTTTTGTGTACCCTCACTGCGCAAAATACGGGTTATGGCACGGGTGTCTACCCCGGCAATACCGGGTATGCCAAATTCCTCCATAGCTTCTGCCAGGGTTTTTGTGTAGCGGAAGTTTGACGGGCTGTCGTTATATTCCCGCACCACCAACGCCCCTGCCGCCATGGTTTTTGCAAGGCTGTCTTCCTCGTTTACGCCGTAGCTGCCAATAATGGGGTAGGTCATAACAACCCCATGGCCAAAATACACCGGGTTGCTAAGCACCTCCTGGTAACCCACCATTGCGGTGTTGAACAGCAGCTCAACCACGGTGTCAACATCTGCGCCAAAACCTTCCCCGTAAAATTCACGCCCGTCTTCCAGCACAAGTTTTCGCTCTTTCACGCTATACTCTCTTTTCTTTTCATGTGGTGTTGTTACTTATTTTAAAAGTTTGTATTATTGCAGGCATTGGTATTTTACTTCAACGCCGGTTACTTCGCTTTGTTAAATATT
>JAVBRS010000056.1:0-12093 GCA_031547715.1 Oscillospiraceae bacterium | reverse complement strand
AGAGGTATGGTGGCATAGTACACTATGGTGTGCAGAATTTGCCCGGTGGACATAACAAGGCTCATGGTGCCGGCTAAACCTATAATAACACCAACAAAACCCATGCCTGCAACGCCTTTTGCAAACGCATTGCCAATGTCGTCAAACTTCATTCGGTAAATCAGGCCGCAGGCCAAAGCTGCAATCATTTGTACCGCAGGCCTTATGCCGTTGGGCTGTTTCATAACAATAAGCATGTAAACAATAACAGCATACTGAAGGAAGAAGATTATTGTTGCAAGGGCGGCGGCAGGGTTAAGTTTAACTTCTTGCATCTCTTCTACATTGTCAACATTCTTCAGCCAGTCAGCGTTGCCCATGAAGGACTTAGCCGGGTCTTTTTGAATGCGCTTTGCGTACCATAGGGTGTATATTGCACCAAGAACAATGGCCAGCAACATAATGCCAAGGCGCATTGTAAAGCCGGAATAAACGGGTATTCCCATCATTGTCTGGGGTATCATCAGGCGGGTTGGGCCTGTGGCAAAGCCTATCATGGATGCCATAAGGGTAACTGCGGCAGCGCAAATTGGGTCAAGCTTCAGTTTTTTGGCAAACATTAGGCCAATGGGCACCAGGGCAACCATTTGGTCGCCGCCGCCGAAGCCGCCAATTAAACCAACCGCAATGAACATAAGGGGCACTAAAACGGTTGTGCCTTGGTCTTTAAGTTTGTAAATGGCCCAGTTGAGCATTTCATCAAGTGCGCCTGTGCCCAAAATTACACCAATGGTGCCGCCGCTTAAAAGCAGCATAGAGATAACAAAAGAAGAGTTCATAAAACCCTGCAGCATAAGCACAAGGGCTGCCCACGGGCTTACCGGTGTTTGCGAGCCAACAAACGCAAATTGGTCGCCTATAAGCGTGCCGGTTTCCGGGTTAACGGCAAACTGGCCGGCGGGCACAACATATGTAAGCAAGCTCATAAACATAATTAGGCCAAGCATAATGAACAGGAGGTGGGGCATTTTAAACTCTTTTTTCTTTTTTTCGTTCATAAATACAAATCTCCTCATTTAAAGTTGGGGTTTGTCAAAAGGGCAAACCGCCGTAAGTTAATCGTCCACAATGCTTTTATCCCATTTAGTTTCAACAAGCAAATCCCATGGGGTGCCCTTAAAGCCGGTGGGCGCAAAAGTGGGCCGCTGCTTCAAATACTCAAGGGCGTAAACCAGTGTTGCGGCAGAGCCTTTTGCAAGGGCCGCTTCGTCAATATCAAACTTTTCATTGTGGTGTTCTGCGCCGCTGCCAACTTCAGGGTTTTTAATGCCCAAAAAGGCAAAAACGCCGGGCCACTGGTGCAGGTATAAAGAATAAGATTCAGAGGCCATCCAGGGGTCTACCTTACCTACAAAGCTTTCACCCAAAGCCTCAGCAAACACTTTTTTAGCCCATTTAGAAGCATCTGCGCTGTTTATAACGGCAATGCTCGGGTCGGAAAGGCGCTCAATTTCATAGGTGCAGTGGTAGGCGTTACAGGTATTTTCCAGCATGTTGAGGAATTCCCTGTGGAAGGCCCAGCCTGTGGCGTTGTCAAAGAAGCGCACGGTGCCGCCAAAGGAAAGGTCGTCAGGTATTATGTTGCCCTGGTGGCCGCTTTGAACATAACCCATTGAGAAGGTAAGGGTTTCAAAGGGGCTGGTGTACTTCATGCGCAGGGCGTTTAAGCCGTTGTAAAAAGCGTTGAAGCAGTCAATAGGGCTCACAGATAAATCCGGCCGTGAGCCATGGCCGCCCCGCCCGTGAATAATAATGCCAAAACCTACAGATGCCGCCATAACACCGCCCGGCTCAATGGATATTTGGCCGCTGTTAAAGGATGAAAGAAGGTGGGTGGCATAGGTTGTGTCTATTTTATATGCTTTTTCGCTGAGGTAACGCATTAAATACTGGAAGCCTTTTCCCATCTCTTCACCGCGTTCAAACACAATTAAAATGCGGCCGGCAAGGTCTTTTTCCATAGGTTGCAGCACTTTCGCCGCAATCAGCATCATGGCGGTGTGCCCGTCATGCCCACAGGCGTGGCATTTACCGTCAAACTTGCTAACGCAAACCCTTGGGCCCTTTAGGTTTTCAGGGTTTTCCTGCATGGGCAAAGCATCAATATCAGCACGCAGTAACACTGTGGGGCCTTTGGTTTCATCTCCGAACTCGCAAATAATACCGCCCTTTTTAACGGTGGTGAATTTTACACCATATGAAGTAAGCTTATCCTCAATAAACTTCACAGTGTTTTCTTCTTCGCCGGAAAGCTCGGGGTTTTCATGCAGATACCGGCGAATTTCAATTATTTCCTGCTCATGGTTTTTGACTAGATCCAAAACGTTCATGTAATTACCTCCTTTTAAAATTTCACTCATATAAAAATATGATGTGTTACTTTAATAGTAGAACAGCAGGATATTATTAATGTGAATAAATAATGTATAAAAAATGAATAATATGCATAAAAAAATAAAAAGCCATAGAATATACAAAGTTTATACAAAAAACGAGTTTTTTTAGAAACAAAATTAAATAAGCAACGGGTTGTTGCAAAAAATGCAGCAGGTAAAAAAACAAGAACATATTATAGGCTGCCAAAGCGAAAAAAGGTTGTTGCCGGTGCGCTTCAAGGCAGCCATTTTATTGGCAAGCTTTTAAGGCTGAAAAGTGCTGCGTAGTGGATGGTAAATGCCCGCTATTGCCGCAACAAATTGCAAAATATATTTGATGGGCAAAAGTTAAGGGCCTGCCGCCTGCATTAAGCAGCGGCAAGCCCCGGCGGCGTTTGAAAGTGCGGAACAATTTTTAAAGCTTTTTTCAGTTAAAAGGCGGCTCGTAAACCTTTTCTTTGTCGGCTTCCTCTTGGGTTTCGTTTTGTTTTTGCAAATATTCTTCCAGGCACAGTCCGGTGTTCGCTATCTCCATAGCGGCCTCCGGGCCTACGTAGCGGTAATGCCAAGGCTCGTAGGCAATGCCGGTAACAGTTTCTTTGCCGCGGGGGTAGCGCAAAATAAACCCGTAGGTTGCAGCATTTTCTTGCAGCCAGGCAAATTGTGTGGTGTCCTCAAAGTCCTCGGTCAGGTCTGTGTGGCTGGTGTACCAGGTTGAGGAAACAAGGTCTGCGGCAAGCCCCAGGTTATGTTCGCTTTCGCCGGGGCGGGCCACCCACTGCGCGGCCATTTCCTCTGCGGTGGCGGCGGAATAACCCAGGTTTTTATAGTAGCTGACTTTGCGTTTAAATAAATTAGCTTGGTAGCTTACGCTGCGGTAAGAAGATACAAGGTATAAGGGCTGGCCAGCGGTTTCGGCGGCGCTAAGCAGGGCTTCAAGGGCATCTGCCGCACGGGCGTCAAAAAGGCGCTCAGGGTAGTTGGCAACCGGCCGGGTTTCAGGGGTAAAGGTGCTGGGCAACGGGTTTTGGCGGTTTACCAAAATAAGGTGCCAAGGCACCCCTGCGCCGGCCATTGCAGTGGCGGCACGGCCGTTTTGCCAAGGGGCAGCACCCTCTTGTGCAGGTGCAGGCTGCACAAGAAAAGCAAATAACCCGCCGGATAAAAAAACCAGCAATGCAGCAATTGCAAGGTGCTTTTCAAGTGCTTTCACAGTATACCCCCTAAAAGTATTTTGCCTTGCTAGTATGGCCGGAAGGGGTATTTTAATACAAAAATGTATGCCAAGAGCCTATAAAAAACCAATAAAGCTTAACAGGCACCTGCAAAAAAATAAACCACCCTGCCTGGCAGGGTGGTTTATTCAGGCCGCAAATAGCGTTGCAATTATTAAATTTTTAGGGCTATTTTGCTTTAACAAAGCACCTTAATACGGTTTTTAGTTTATCTTTTTCTGTTTTTCTAAAGTCAGACAAGTATATTTCTTTATGCATAAGCGTTGCCCGCATACAATTGCTGGCTTCAATAAAGCTGTTCAATTTTTCAAAACTTCTCGGCTCGTCATCAAATGGGCCAACGTGTAAAATTTGCGCACAAAGGCCGTCTTCAAGTTCTTCAAATTTTACTTCATCAAACAGTGGGCCAGGGCTTTTCTTTTTTACGGCTTCAAGGGCCTTTTCAAAAATGTCATTTGTAACAAAACCAGGCTGTCTTATCATTATTGTATACAATAATTCATCTTTGTTCAGCCCCTGCATTTTTTTGCCTTCTTCACTCAGGCTCCACGTTCCCTCCAGCGGGTATACGGCGTATTCAAAATAGCCGCTTGGCGCAACACCTTTTTTGGGCAACATTTTAATTGCGTAAGCAAGCGGGTACAGGGTTTCTATTCTGCGGGTAAAATCATCGTTGTTGGGGTTACCTTTACCTGTTATGGTAATGTATTTCATTTTAGGCAGGGTTATTAATACAGGTTGTTCTTTTGGCAGGTATATTTCTTTTTCGTCTTTTCTCCACTCATGTTTCATAATGGGCCCCTTTTAATAGGTTAATTTTTTATATTATGGCCGGTGCTTGCTTAATGCTATATAGTTTTTACCTGCCACAATTGGCAATGCAGTTGTTTAAAAGCAGGCCCAAGGCCGGCAAATTGCATGCCTGTTGCAGCAATACAGTTTGCGCTTTTGCAAAGGGTGCGGGCTGTTGCAGGTTGTTTGTAGCTTGTGCCGGCGGGTTACTTTGGGCTGGCGAAATAAAAGGGCCGCCACCAACGGCAAAGCTTGTACGGTTGGCCGTGCCAAAAATGCCGGGTAAAACCGCAACAACCTGCCTGCCGCTGAGCGAGAAGGTTATGCGGTTGGCGGGTTAACCAGGGTTACATTGGGGCATACCTGCAACTATACAAACCCAGCCGCCACGGCGGCGTACAGCTAATACCTGCAAGCCGGCTTTTTCAATGGCTGCGCACACGCTAGCTTCCTTTTCGGCAATAATGCCACTGGAGATAAAGCGCCCGTTGTCATTCAGCAGCGGCGGTATAGCCGGGGCCAGGGCGGTTATAGCGCTGGCTATAATATTGGCCACAACAATGTCATACCTTCCGCCGGCTTTTGTGGCAAGGTCACCTTCCACAGCGGTAAAAGGGCCCGAAAGGCCGTTTAATTTTGCATTCTCATTTGCGGTGCGTACCGCCATGGGGTCAATGTCAATGCCAAGTGCGCTTTTTGCCCCCAAAAGGCAGGCGGCAATGCCCAATATACCACTGCCGCAACCAATGTCCAGCACGGTTTTGCCGGGGGTGGTTATTTCATCCAGCACTTCGAGGCACAGGGCGGTTGTCTCGTGCGTGCCGGTGCCAAAGGCCATGCCGGGGTCCAGTTTAAGCACGGTGCGCCCATTTGCACCGGCCGCCTCCCAGGCGGGGCAAAGTGTTAGCCTGCTGCCAATATTTATAGGGTGGTAATAAGCTTTCCAGCTGTTTTCCCAGTCCTCTTGCTGCAGGCTGGCGGTTTTTAGGGTGTGGGGTATGCCCGCTTCAACAAGCCTTGCCTGCAGCAGGGTGGTGCACTCTGCCACATTCTGTTCTTTCGGCAGGTAGAAGTGTATGCGCACGTCATCGTTTGCCTTTTGTAAAAGCTCGTCTGCAATAAAATCTACAGGGGCTATTTGCGGGGCCTCTATGGCAAGGTCTGAATAATCCTCGATGTAAATGCCGCTGCCGGATATAAAAACGGCAATGGCCCCCGCAGTTTCCGCGTGGGCTTTGTCAACGGTAAAGCAAATGTCTGTCCATTCCATAAAAACCTCCGGTGCTAAGTTTGCAGGCCAATTGTAACATATTTTGCACCTTGCGCAAAGCGTTAAACGCCCTGTATACTGTTATGGCAAATTAATGCGCCAGGTGCGCAAATGGGGGTGCCCAATGCGGGTGCGTTATAAACCGTATGCCCGGCCAGAGCTGGCGGCATTTGCACGTTTTGCAAATGCCCCTGAAAGCCTTTGCGGCAACTGGAAAAGTTTTTTTAAAAACCCTGCGGCACCGCTGCACATTGAATTGGGCTGTGGCAAAGGGGCGTTTATTGCTGCGGCTGCCTGCAACCGCCCCGGGTGCAATTTTTTAGGCATTGACATAAAAAGCGAAATGCTTGTGGAGGCCAAAAGAAAAATTGAAGATGTATGCGGGCCGCAGGCGGAAAATGTGGCCCTTACAGCTTTTGATGTAGCCAGGTTGCACCTTATTTTAGCACCGGAAGATAAACCCGAGCGCATTTATATAAACTTCCCGAACCCATGGCCGAAAAACCAGCATAAAAAACGGCGGTTAACCCACACAAGGCAACTGCTGCAATACCGCAGTATACTGGCACAGAATGGGGAAATATACTTTAAAACAGATGACAAACCGTTGTTTTGCGAAAGCCTTGCCTATTTTGCCGAGGCCGGTTTTGAAATTGCCTGTGAAATAAAGGGGCTAAAAGAGGCGCCTGGCTTGCAACCCGAGCTGTTGGTACAAACCGAACATGAAACCATGTTCCGCAAAAAGGGCATGGAAATATATGCTGTTATTGCAAAAAAGAAGTGAAGGTTATATGCATATGTTTTAGTGTAAAACGATGGTATGCAGCAATAAGGCGTGTTTTAAAATGCAGCAGTGGGTTAGACAGTTAATTTAATTAAGGCAAATATACAAAAACTTCAGGTTTGCTATAAATGGTGCACCGCCAAAACCACAGTAAAAAATTAACTGTAAAAGCAGTACAGCTGGCAGGTTTGCCGCTCTGCTGCTTTTCAACCAAGATAACCGCTGTTACAAATTATTGGTATTTTCTTCAAAAAACATTGTTTTAAGCTGTTTTATACCATGAAAGACATTGCTATTTGTAAAAAATTATGCTAATATTTACATTATATATAAATAAATGTAAATATTGCATAATAAATAGTGGAAGACTATTTTTTATAAATAAATAGCTATTTTTAGTTCTAACACCCCCCTTACAAGGTGGATGTGAGAGGACAGGGGTAAGCAGGGGGCAGGTACTTTGTACGTTGGTAGTGTGCGCTTTTTTAGGCATATGATAGTTGGCTTTGTGTGCTTTTTGTTGGTGCTGGGCTTTTTTGGCACCCTTTATTTTGGTATACTTAGCAGCAATTACCGCAGCCAACTGGACGGCCTGCTTACCGAAATACCCCCAATTAGCGTTGAAGGGGAAACCCCCATAAGCCATGGGCCGGGGGCGGCCAGCACCGGTGAACTTACCTACCAGGAGCTTTACCCTGATATGTACTGCGAAGTTAGCAGTGAACCCCAAACTGCGGGCGAAGTGTTTTACCTTACATTTGACGATGGGCCGTCTGTTTATACCGGTGAGGTGCTGGACCTTTTGGCAGCCAATAACATAAAAGCGACATTTTTTGTGGTGGTTGGCAACCTTACCGAAGAAGATGCAGCCCTTTTGCGGCGCATTGTGGACGAAGGTCACACCCTGGGCATACACTCATACTCTCATAATTACGCCCAAATATACGCCAGCCCGGAAGCTTTTTTAGAAGATTTTTACAAGGCATATACCGCCGTATATGCGGCTACCGGCTATCGGCCGAACATTCTGCGTTTTCCCGGCGGCAGTATTAACAACTACAACCGCGCAGTGTACCAGCCCATTATCGCAGAACTTACCCGCAGGGGCTTCATATACTACGACTGGAATATATCTGCAGAGGACGCATCTTCACTCAGCACTACGGCAACTGTTACAAACAGCCTGCGTGCCGGTATTGCAAGCAAAAAGCGGGGCATTATTCTTCTTCATGACACCCGCTACAGCAGTGTACAAGCCCTGGAAGGGCTGCTTAAAGAATGGTTGGAACAGGGCTATATATTTGAACCGTTGACCCCCGCAGTAAAACCCATAACATTTACCTACGGCTAACTGAAAATGACGGAACATGGAGAAAAGCGATGAAAACAAAAGGCTATGAGCAGGAAACTGGCCAGGAGAGTGTTTTGAAGAACTTCAAAACGGCAATGGGGCAGATTGTGAACGGAACGCCGGAACAAGACGATACCCTTGCAGAGTATAGCACCGGGGAGATGCAGGTGGGTGGCGGCTATGCCATGGCTGAAACAAAAGGCAAAACCGTTATTTTTGAAGATGTGCGTATAACAGGCGACATACATTCAAAAGGCGATATTGACCTGTTTGGCACGGTAAAGGGAAATGTGCACCTTGATGGGCACCTTAACCTGCACGGGGCCATTGAGGGCAACCTGACAGCGGGCTCGGCTATTCTTCAGGCGGGGCATTTAAACGGTGAAAAAATTGACATTAAAAGCGATTTGACTGTGGGCCGCGAATTTGAGATGACCGCCCAAACCAAAGCGGAATCCATAGTGGTGGACGGCAAAATTTCCGGCAATATAACAGTTACAGAGCTTGCAACCCTTTGCGAATGCGCCAGTGTGTCCGGTAATATTTCAGCAGGGTTTGTGGAAATTCATAAAGGGGCCATGGTTAGCGGCACACTTAAGGTTGGGCACGCAGGCAGCGGCACAGAGACAAAAGCATCAAAGAAAAGCGAATAAAAATTTTCAATTGAGAAAAAGCCCCTAGAAATTCTGGGGGCTTTAAATTTTTTGTATTTAAAGTTACGTTTCATTTTAACGGGTTTGCGGGTCTAATTTTTCAAATGCCGCCGTGCTGCACTGTTTTACAATAAGGTGCAATGCCTATTCTGCAGAGGTGTGGTGACGGCCTGCGTTTTGGGCAAGGCGCTCTAAAAAAGCAAACAAAAGGTCCTCCTCCTCAGGGGTAAAACCCTCCAGCAGTAAGGCCTCTTCACGGCGGTCAATGGCTTCAATCTGGGCCTTTTTTTCAAGCCCTTTTTCAGTTATATATACATTCAACCGCCGTTTGTCATTTTTGCATTGCACACGGCGTATCAGGCCCTCGCGCTCCATAATTGCCAATATGCTGGTGGCAGAGGGCGGCTCTATTCCGGTGGCGTCGGCAATGTCTTTTTGCATACAGCCGTCGTTTTGGAAAATGTAATTTAACATTTTAGGCTGGCCGGGGCTTATGCCAATCTGTGCAAAATCTGTTGTGCGCAAACGGCGCTCGGTGGTGAGGACATTGTGCAAAAACCAGTGAAGGCTTTTTCTCGTATTCATAAAGGCCCCCTTATATTATATTGCAACGCTACGGCGCGCAAATGTAAAATGCGGCAAAAACAGGCTTTGCTAAGTAGAGTATACACTAAAAATTTTAAAATTGCATTTTTTTAAAAAATAAAGGTAATTTTGCGAAAAAGGTTTATGATGCCGCTTAATTGTTAACGAAGCCGGCCGCCGTAAAGCAAAAAGTTTGACGGTGCAATATAGCAATTAATCTTCCCAAATGTCTTCTTCGCCGGCGGCGCCCTCTTCAATGGTGGGGCCGCGCAGGCCGAGAGAGTTTTTTATAGTGCCCGCCGGGGCCACTGCGTGGCTTCCAAAGCGTTTTCGCAGTTTGTAAAGCGCTTCTTCCAGCGGCTCTGCTTTTGGGCTGCGCTGTTGTTCTTCAAAAAGAGAAAGTTGTTCGTCAGCGTGGCGGGTAAGGCCAATGGCGGTTATTGTAAGCATGCGCATGGGGCTGTTTTTCGGCCAGTTGTCGTGTATCAGGGCAAGTGCGGCGCTGCAAAGGTCTGCCGAAAGGTGTGTGGGGGGCAGGGGGCATTGGCGTTGTATGCTTTTTAAGGCCGGGTTTTTCATGGTAACTTGTACGCCGGTACAGTAAAGCCCTTGGCTGCGCAGCCGCATTGCAACGGAGTCTGCCAGGGCGCCGGCTGCCATACGCAGGTCTGCGGCTGAAACTAAATCTCGCTGGAAGGTGCGGCCGTTGCCAATACTTTTTACACCGGGGCCGGCGCCTGCAGGCAGTACAGGGGCGGTGTCTTGCCCTGTGGCGTACAGCCATATCATGTGGCCGGCTTTGCCCAGCAGCTGTTCCATTGTGGCGGGCCCGGCAGCGGCTATTGCCCCTATGGTGGTTATTCCGGCGGCCCTCAATGTTTCTCTCGCGGCTTTGCCAACGTACAGCATGTTATCTGCAGGCAGTGGGTATAAAAGCCCAGCATAGTTTTCCCGGGTAATTTCAGTGGTTGCGTTGGGCTTTTTGTAATCGCTGCCAAGTTTTGCAAAAACCTTGTTAAAAGATACCCCAACGGAAATGGTAAGCCCTGTTTCCGCCTGCACTGTCATGCGTATATCATCAGCAAGCTCTTTTGCGGTTTTGTTAAACAGGTGTAGGGTGCCGCTTATGTCTAAATAGCTTTCATCAATACTGGATGGCTCAACTAAATCTGTGTAGCGCAGGTATATTGTATTTATCTGGTTTGAAAATTTTGTATAAAGCCCCCGGTGTGGCGGCACGAAAACAAGGCCGGGGCATTTGCGTTTTGCCTCCCAGGCGGCCTCTGCAGTTTGCACGCCACAGGCTTTAGCCAAATCATTTTTTGCAAGTATTATACCGTGGCGGCTGTCATCGGTTTGGCAAACTGCCACAGGCTTGTCCTTCAAATGTGGTAAATCTAAAAGTTCAACAGAGGCAAAAAAACTGTTGCAATCACAATGTAAAATAATGCGTTCCATATTGCCCCCCTTAAGCCTTTGCCGGCGCTGTATTACAAACATTATAGTATACGTACAGTGTTAATAAAACTGGTTTTTGCAAAGGGGTGTCAGTAAAATTCAAAAATAGAAATAAAAGTTAGTAATAACTGAGGCAAAAATATACATGTTATAAAACGTACAACTGATGATGATTATGTATAAACGGCAAAAACATAGCTGCAAGAAGCTGAACAAGCGAGCGAATATGAATACGTTTAAGCTGAAATAGCACAGATGTAAAAAGTGAGGCAAGCAAAGGGGGGCAACAAGTATAAAGGGCAAAAGCGCGGCGGTGAAAAGCCGGGCAGCAAGAGCAATTTGTGTGTCCATTGGCAGCTCAATATGCTAAGGTACAGCTATAAATAGAAGGGCAAGCTAGCAGCTAGACGGCTATAATGCAAAAACGCAGTTGCAAAAGTCGGACGGCAAGTGAAGGACAAGAAAATTGAACGGTAAAGGCGCAGCTGAAAAAGCTGGGCAAGCTAGCAGCACCACTGCTAAAAAGCTAAAACGCAGTAGCAAAAGCAGGGCGGCGAGCAAGGGGTAAGAAAATTAAACGGCAAAGGTGCAGCGCTGAAAGCGAGGTTCACAAATTTAACGGCAAAGCCACAACTGCAAAAAAGCGAAATAGGTAACAGCTATTTTAAAAACTAAATAAGTGGCGGCAAAGCAAAAATACAAAACCCGGGGCGCGATGTTAACCGGCCCCGGGTTTATATAAGAGTTGCTAAGTTTTTAGCTGCGCATTTTTGGGCCTGCAGCATTTTAATAGTGGGAAATTTTACTGTAGCCAAAACCCACCTGTGTACGGGCCCGGGTGCTTTTATGGCGCGCCAAAGGCGCAAAAAGCATCAGCATCGGCAGTACCTCAAGGCGGCCCGCAAGCATATCAATTATTAGTACAAGCTTATGCCAGGGCAGCAGGCTGGCGTAGCTGCCGCTGGGGCCCACTATACCAAGGCCAGGGCCAATGTTGTTTATGCAAGCTGCAACAGCGGTAAAACTTTCAGTGAAGGTGTATGGCCCGCTGGAGAGCAATAATACGGAAATAAAAAATATCATCATGTACATAAAAAAGAAGGTTGCTGTGGTGTTTACAACACGGTCTTCAATTGGGCGGCCGTTAATACGCACAAGGTGCACACTGCGGGGGTGTGTAATTGTGCGCAGGTCACGCATGGACGCCTTGGCCAAAATTATGTATCGTATTACCTTTATACCACCTGCGGTGGAGCCTGCACAGCTGCCGATGAACATTATGAACACTAAAATAAACTTTGAAAGCTCCGGCCAAAGGTTGAAGTCTTGTGTGGCGTAACCGGTGGTGGATATTATAGATGAAACCTGAAATGCCGCCGCCCTGAGGGTTTCTTCACCCGGGGCGTAAAAGCCTTTTATATTCACGGCTATGGCGGCAACCGCCAACGCAACAAGGCCAAGGTAAACCCAAAGCTCTTCATTTTTAAGCGCCGCTTTAATTTTGCCTTTGGCAAGTAAAAAGTAAACGTTAAAGTTTATGCCAAATACAAG
>JAVBRS010000102.1:0-7096 GCA_031547715.1 Oscillospiraceae bacterium | reverse complement strand
GGCAGGCGGGCAACGTTGTACAGGCGGCCATTGGCCAGATGGACACAATGGTTACCCCGTTGCAGCTTGCGGTGTACGCCGCAACCATAGCAAACCGCGGTGTGCGCTACGCTGCGCATGTGGTGCAGGCTGTGCGCAGCTATGACTACGAAACCACCTATTACACAACAGAGCCCGCCGTACTGAGCACCCTTGAGGCAGAGGATTGGGTATTTAGCACTGTGGAGGCGGGCATGCTGCAATCTACGGCGCGGTTTGCCACAGGGTACACAATGTCAATTGCATCTAAAACCGGCACCACCCAGGTGGCAAATGCATACAACGCCTTAATGATAGCCTACGGCCCCACCGAAAACCCGGAGATAGCGGTTGCGGTTATTGTGGAGCAGGCATACGACAGTTATAAACTTTCAAAAGTGGTAAACGACATTTTTGAAGCGTACTACTACAGCAGCGGCGGCGGCGTGACAGTGCAGGCCGAAGGGCAGCTTTTGGCTTAAAAGGTAAGCTGGGCCTGCGCTGTTGGTTGGAACATTAATTAGTGAAAACAAAAGGCAACCGCTTTACACTGGTTATTTTAAACATTGCGGCAGCTAAATAGGTTTATACTCAATAATATCTCGCTGTAACAAACAACTACTTGTACAGCTTTAAAACCAGTGGCGCAATGCTTAAAAGGTGAAAGCTAAGCGGGCCATAGCAGCCGGTGTTTTTGCAAAGTGTGCCGAAAATAGCTTGCTGCAAGCAAGGGTTGTTTTAAGCCTGCATTGCAAAACAGCAAAACATATACCCATGCTGCTGCCTATGCGTGCGCAGGGCAGCCTTAACAGGTGCCGAAAATAGCTTGATGCAAGCAAGGGTTGTTTTAAGCCTGCGTTGCAAAACAGCAAAACATATACCCATGCCGCTGCCCATGCGTGCACAGGGCAGCCTTAACAGGTGCTGTAAACAGCCTGCTTGTACCCTTTTGCAGTTTGTGGTAATATAATAAAATAGCGCAGCTTTTGCAACAACACCGCACGGGGGGCAGCACATGGCCGCAAAAATTGTAATGGTGGCCTCCGGCAAGGGGGGCACCGGCAAAAGCACCGTTTCTGTTTTTACAGGGTGCGAGCTTGCTGTGGCAGGGGCCAAGGTTTTGCTAATTGAGCTGGACTCCGGCTTGCGCAGTGTGGACATTATGGCGGGTGTGGCAGGGGATGCTGTGTATGACATTGCAGATATTCTAAGCGGGCGCTGCCCACCTGCAAAAGCAGTGCTGCAAAGCACACTGTACCCGGGTTTTTTTGTAATTTGCGCCCCCTACAGCGGTGGCGACGTTAAACCTGAGGCGCTTGCGGCGGTTTGCCGCACGCTGCAAAATGAATTTGACTATATTATTATAGATACTGCGGCAGGCCTTGGCGCCCCCTTTTTGGCGGCAGCCGGCGTGGCAGGCAGTGCACTTATAGTGACAACGCCGGATAAAATTTGCCTTCGTGATGCCCGCCTTGTGTGCGATACCCTTTTTGATGCCGGTGTGCAAAGCCGCCTTATTATAAACAAGGCAGACAAAAAAAAGGCGCGCCTTGCCGGTTTGCGAGACCTTGATGAGTGCATTGACACTGTTGCCGCCCAGCTTATAGGGGTTATACCCGAGGACAGCACTATACACATAGCCTCTGCCACAGGTACCCCGTTGCCGCAGGGCGGCCTTGCAAGAAAAGCATTTTACAACATTGCCCAGCGCATATGCGGCAACTACCTGCCGCTTGCCATACAATAACCAACACGCAGGAGGTGTTTTTTTGAATATTGCGTTAATCGCCCATGACTCTAAAAAAGAGCTGATGGTACAGTTTTGTATTGCTTATAAGGGCATTTTAGCCCCCCACACGATGGTTGCCACAGGAACCACAGGTAAAATGGTGGCAGAGGCAACGGGCCTTGAGATTGTGCGGTTTTTTAGCGGCCCGCAAGGCGGTGCGCAGCAAATTGCGGCACGTATTTCATACAACGAAATTGACCTTCTGCTGTTTTTCAGAGACCCTATCGGCGCCAAAAAAGGTGAGCCCAGCGACATAGACCTTTTGCGCCTTTGCGATATGCACAACATACCGGTTGCCACAAACATTGCCACCGCTGAGGTGCTTATACACGGCCTGGAGCGCGGCGACCTTGACTGGCGGAATATTGTAAACCCAAAATAGCATTAAATAGTAAAAGCGCCGCACAGCGGCGCTTTTTGCTGTTTTTAAATACACAGCATAACCGCCCTTTTAAACAGTACGGTTATGCATGTGCAAAATTAAGTGCTAAATGTAACGCGGCCTGGGCATGGTATATGGGGCATTGCTGCCGTGCCGCCACGTATACTTTAAAGGTAACCCGCCAAGGACGGCAGCCCGTTTTTAAGTTGCGGCAGCGTAGGTGGCGTAAAGCCGGTTTACAACAAACCCAGTGTTCGCCTTGGTGCTGTAAACTACTAGGCGGCAAAGCGCAGCAATGGCACCTAGGTGGCTACCCATTTTTATGTTAGCTGTTAAGGGGTGGCAAAGCCCGGCTGCGCCATTGCGGTAGTGGCCCTCCTTGGTATGGCAAACTACCTGTTTTGGCGCAAAGCGGCAAAGCGCAGCGTTCGCCTTAGTGCTGCAAACCAGTTATTTTAGCAAAAGCAACAGCTTGCAGCAGGCCGGCGGTGTTAAATAGGCAAAAATGCAGCTCTGCTTTTAAAACCGGCGCTATATTGGCAGCCTTGCTGCGGTTTTTTATTTTGGTATAGTAATTTCGCAGCCTGCTGGGTGCCCGCAGTGAAAGCGTTTTCGCCCTTGCAGAGGCTTTGTGGCCAAAGGCTGTAGACGGCTGTTTTCAACAAGGTTTGCGCATACCAATTTGAATACCCGGCGCACAGCCGTTTTGCAAGGCTGCCGCTATTTACCAAGGCCGGCGGCGGCAAAAGGCTGCGCCCATAAAGGCAAAAGCGGGGCCAACGGTTTTAAGGCGTGCATATTCAGGCGAAACCCCATTTAGCCGCAGCTAAACCCGGCGCAATTTTTACATTGCACAGCGGGGGCTGGTGTGCTATGCTATGCTTTACAGTTTTTATTTTAAGCGGCATTTTACGCCGCTGTTTTGCGCCTGCATTTGCAGTGCAGCGGGAGGATTTTATGCAGCAGACACTTGAAAAGAACAGATGGATTGCGCTGGTAAGTTGCATTTTGTGCCAGTGTGTTTGCAACTTCCCGGCAATGTGGGCGGTGTTTCAACCGTACGTTGCGGCGGAATACGGTTATACTCAAGGTGCATCAACGCTTGTAATGCCCATGTGCGTTGTTTTTTTTGGGGTAATTTCAATTATCGGCGGCCGTGTGCAAGACACAGTTTCACCTAAAATTGCAGGGCTTATAGGCACTGCCTTAATAGGTATGGGGTTTATAAACGCATGGTGGATACCTGCGGGCCAGCCCTTGTACATGTACGTTGGTTTTTGCCTTTTTTTCGGTGGCGGTTGCGGCTTTTTAATGCAGGCCTCCATAGCTAACTTAATGAAATGGTATGCAGATAAAAAGGGTTTTGCAGGGGGCATTACCGGTGCAGTTGCCGGGCTTTACTGCATGGCTGCAATTTTCGGTGCAGAATTTGTGCTAAGCCGTTTCGGCGCACGCACCACCATGCTGTTTGTTGGCATAGCAAGCTGGGCCATTGGCTTTTTAATGTGTTTAACCCTTGTAATACCAACGCGCCAGTACATAGAGGAAAAAGACGCGGCCGGCAAGCAGAAGACCGCCGGCAAGCAGCGCAGCAAAAACACCGAAATGGTGGATTTCACCCCGGCGGAGATGCTGCGCACGCCGCAGTATTACCTGCTTACTTTATCGCTGCTTGCAATTATACCTGCATTCCAGTTAATAAGCCCCCAAATGGTAAGCCTTTGCATTCAAAAAGGCCTCACAAAAGAGGTTGCACTTTCCGCCACAGCCATTGCCGCAGGGGCAACGGCTTTGGGCAGGTTTGTAATACCCATGATATCAGACAGAATTGGCCGCAAAGAGACAATGGCTGCCATGTGGGCGTGCACTTTGGCGCTTGCAATTGCTTTTATGTTTGCCGGCGGCACCAGTATTTTAGTGGTGTTTGCGTTGCTCTCTTTCTGCTACAGCGGCGGGTTTGCTGTAAACATGCCGTTTATAAACGACATGTTCGGGTTTAAAAATGCCGGTACAAATTCTGGCTTTGTAAACATTTCAGGCAGTGTCGGCTCATTGCTTGGGCCAATGCTTTTAAACCTTGCAATACCGCTGCTTGGCACATATGCAGTGCACATTGTAGGCATTGCCGGTGCGGCAATTAGCCTTTGCTGTATGCTGGCAATAAACCCAAACACGGCAAAAACCAAGCGCGACATGGAAGAAAAACTGCTGCAAGCGCATAAACTTTAAAAACAAGCACAAATTAAAAAAAGGCCCGGCGGGCAAGCCGGGCCTTTTTAATTTTATACCGTTATATTTATACTGTGGAAAGGGCTTTGTACAATGGCTAAAAAAAAGAAGAAAGCCGGCCCCGGGGCCAGGGTGCTGTTTGGCGGTGCGCTGGTTGTGCTGCCGGCAGCTTTGCCGGGGCTTTGGGGCGGTTTCCAAAAGGCCGTGTGTGAAGGGTACGGCATTACCAAAGAGCAGGCGGGCGTAATTTTTGTATGTACAATAGCAAGCTTTGGCATAGCCTGTGTTTTTACCGGCCTTATAAGCGACAAAGCCCCGCCAAAATGGGTTGCCTTTTGCGGTGCGCTGTTAATTTTAACCGGGTTTTGCAGCACTGCTTTTTTGCCGGGGGGTAAGGTGCTGCTTTTGTGCCTTGCTTACAGCCTGCCAGTGGGGCTGGGCTGTGCCTGCCTTTACCCAACTGCAATGGGCTGCGTACAAAAATTTTACCCGCAAAACAAGGGTTTTGCCACCGGCATAATGGGGGCAAGCCTTGGTTTTGGCGGCACGGCAATTGCATATGCAAGCAGGGCGCTTACGGCGGCTTTTGGCATACGCGTGTGTTTTTTTGCAATGGGTGTAGCTTTGTTTTTGCCGGTGGCAGCAGGGGCATTACAGCTTTACACACCCAAAACATTGCCACCGCAGCAAAGCGGTGGCAAAAACCAAACGCCGCGGCAAATGGTTGCAACACCTATGTTTTACCTGCTTTTAGCCGCCACCTTTTTTGCAACGCCCACAACCCAACTTTTTGCCCCCGGCATTATTGAAATGGGTGTAGAGCGCGGCCTAAGTGAAGGCGGTGCGGTGTTCAGTCTGGCCTTGTCATCTTTGTGCAACGGGGCAGGGCGCTTTGTGCTGCCGCTTTTGTCAGATAAATTTGGCAGGCCAAAAACTGCCGTAGCTTCCTACCTGTGCTTATTTGCTGCGTCTGCCGGGTTTGCCTTTGCCGCGGGGTGGTTTTTGCCTGTAATATACGGGCTGGTAACCTTTTTTTACAGTGGGCAGAATGCGGTGATGCCCGCCTTTTGTACAGACCTGTTTGGCTTTAAACACAGCGGCATTAACTACGGGCTGGTGGCGCTGGGCATGGCCGGCGGTGCAGTGCTGTTTCCGCCTATAGCGGCGGTGTACGGGCCGGGTTACTTACCACGGCATGGAATAGCAGCAGTAAGCGCTGTTTTAGCGGCTGTTTGTGTGGCACTGGCCGCAATTACAGGGGCAAAAACACAAAAAACGCAAAGCAGAAATAAACCCGGTAAAACTATAGAATAAAAAAACTTGTAATACGGCATTTTTTAATTGTGTAAACAAGGCCTAAATGTTATACTAGTAAAGTTGTTTTAAAGGCACTTCAGCGGGCACTTTTTGCCAAATGCAAAGGCTAAATAAAAAAATTAAGGCAGGTTTCGGCAATGTGGTTTATATTCGCACTTATTACTGCTTTGTGTTGGGGCGGGGCGGACTTATTTTACAAAAAAGGCACAGATGAAAACGACAAATACAGCCATTTTAAAATAATTGTTGCCGTGGGCATGGTAATGGGCTTGCATGCCGCCATTTACTGGGTGCTTAACTTTAAAACGTTGAGCTTCGGCCTTTCCAGCATGGTGCTTTACCTGCCGGTTTCGGCGCTATATATAATTTCCATGGCGCTTGGCTACATAGGTCTTCGTTACCTAGAGCTTTCCATCGCTTCGCCTTTGCAAAATTCTTCAGGCGCAGTTACGGTAATTTTATGTTACATAGCCTTTAAGGCTGTTCCGGGCGTCCCTGAAATGCTGGGTACAATGTTAATTTTTGCAGGCATTGCCGGCATTGGCTGGTGGGAAAAAAGCAGGGAATTAAAAGCGGCCAAAGGCCATATGCCTGTGGAAGAGCAGAAATACCGCACAAGTTTTACCGCCTTAATTTTCCCGTTGGCGTACTGTATTATAGATGCGCTTGGTACCTTTGCAGACGCCCTTTACCTTGACGAATATGCGCTTATTGGTGAAGGTGAGGCGCTGCTGGCTTATGAATTTACGTTTTTTGTATGCGCTGTAGCCGTATTTTTATTTTTGCGCAGCAAAGGGGTGCGCTTTACCCCGAGCGGTGAGCGCGACAAACTTTCCGCCGCGGTGTTAGAGACAGGTGGCCAGTTTTTTTACGTTTTTGCACTTGCGGGCAACGCATTGGTGGCGGCACCTTTAATTTCCTGCTACAGCATTTTCTCGGTAATTTTTTCAAGAATATTTTTGAAAGAGAAGCTTACAAAAGCGCAATATGCCGCCATTGTGGTGGTAATGCTGGGCATTGCAATTTTAGGCGTTGCAGAAGAGCTTTAGGGCTATAATATTTAAAAGAAAACTTTTTAATGCAGAATAGCCGGTTTACAGTTAATTTGCAGCAGCAGTAATATTGCATTATAAAACCGGAAAATTAATTTAATTAGCAGCACAAAACCGCAGGGGCACCCTGCGGTTTTTAATTGGTTATAAAAATCAGGTAGTGCAAAATGGGCAAAATATGCCTTGTACAACAAATGCCAGCCGGCATTTAAGGTGCAATATTAAAGTGAAATATTTGAGGCGCAAACTTTAACTGCGTTTTAATTTTATTTAACCTTAAAAGGCAGCAATTAAAAAAATAAAGTTTAT
>JAVBRS010000190.1:0-3026 GCA_031547715.1 Oscillospiraceae bacterium | reverse complement strand
GACAAAATTTTAGTTATTGAACAACTTTTAAACAAGGTAGATACCCTAATTGTTGGCGGGGGCATGGCCTACACATTTATTAAAGCCATGGGCGGTGAAATTGGTGCAAGCCTGTGTGAGGAGGACCGCCTTAACGTTGCTTTAGAGGTGCTTGAAAAAGCAAAGCAAAAGGGTGTAAAACTGCTTCTTCCTGAGGATTCAATTATTGGCGACGCTTTTTTGGAAAACTGCAATTTTAAAACAGCACCATCCAACGCCATACCCGCAAATTGGCTTGGGCTGGACATAGGCCCTGCTGCATGTGCCACCTATGCCGCCGCCATTGCCGGCGCAGGTACCGTTTTATGGAACGGGCCAATGGGTGTGTTTGAATGGCCTAATTTTGAAGCCGGCACCAGGGCGGTTGCAAACGCTATGGCGGCTTTGGGCGGCGTTACAATTGTAGGCGGCGGAGATTCTGCCGCAGCGGCAGAACAGTTTGGTGTTTCCGGCAAAATGACCCATGTGTCCACCGGGGGCGGGGCCAGCCTTGAATTTTTGGAGGGCAAGGTTCTGCCTGGCATTGCCGCTTTACAGGATAAATAAAAACTTAATGCGGGCGGTATACCGCCCGCATTTTTAAAATTTTAGCTGCCGGGCACCTTACAGGCGTTCCGTTTTTATGGGTTTATACCTGCCCAGCGGGCCGCTGTGCAGCACAGCCTTGCCAAAAAAACACTTATGAGGTAAAAAATGAACAAAACTTTGCGCACACCGCTTATTGCCGGCAACTGGAAGATGAACAACACCCCCGCACAAACCACCGCCTTTTTAAGGCAGCTTTTGCCGCTTTTGCAAAACCCGCCATGCAGTGTTGCCGTTTGCCCGCCACATGTTAGCCTTACCGCAGCAGCAGCAGCGTTGCAGGGCAGCGGCATTGCCCTTGGTGCACAGGCCTGCCATTTTGCGGCAGCCGGCGCCTACACCGGTGACACAAGCCCACTTATGCTGGCCGCCATTGGCTGTGAATATGTTCTTGTTGGCCACTCTGAACGGCGGGCTTACCACAGTGAAACTGATGAAGATGTTAACCAGCGTGTTAAGGCAGCCCTTGCCGCCGGCATTGCCCCTGTTATATGCGTAGGTGAAAGTTTGGCCCAGCGCCAAAACGGCGAAACCGAGAATGTTTTAAAAACGCAAACCGGCGCTGCCCTTTTAGGCCTTTGTGAAGAAGATATTGCCCGCTGCGTTATTGCATATGAACCAATTTGGGCTATCGGCACCGGGCAAACCGCCACACCCCAAAAGGCCGGTGAAGCATGCGCCTTCATCCGCAGTGTTGTGCGGGTGCTTTTTGGCAATAAAGCTGAAACACTGCAAATTTTGTACGGCGGCTCCATGAACGCCGAAAACGCCGCCAGCCTACTTGCCCAAAGCGACATTGACGGCGGCCTTATTGGCGGCGCAAGCCTGAAGGCCGAAGACTTTGCAGCTATTGTTGCTGCAACAAAACAGTAATTTGCAAGCCCCGGCACACCACCAAAGCACTTAGTACAAAACGCAATTTTGCAGCGCAACCTGCCGGTTTAAAATTGCCCTGTAAGGGCTTGCCGCAGCAGCGTTTTTAAAATTTGCCATTCTACATGGCGCTTTTAAAGGTAGCAAACCTGTACCCAGGCGGCAGCCGCATCGTGTATAAAACTGCACCGCCCTTTAAAAGCAAGCACATTTGAACCTTCGCGTTAGCTGTACAGTGCATAAAACTACACGCCCTTAAAAGACAGTTGCAGTAAACCGAATGACCTTTAGTTTTAATGCCCTTACCCTGCACGGCGCTTTAAAAGGTAAACAGCTTAAACCTTGGCGGCAGCTGCATCGTGCTTACCTGCACGGCGCTTTAAAAAATAAACAAGCCTGAACCTTAGCGTTAACTGTGCGCACATAAAACTGTGCCACCCTTTAAAAACAAGAATACCCGAACCTTGGCGCAGCTGCCCGGTACATAAAATTGCACGGCCTTTAAGAGGCAGGTGCATAAAACCGGGTGACCTTTAGTTTTAATATCCTTGCCCTGCACGGTACTTTAAAATGTAAGCGGCTTAAACCTTGGCGCAGCTGCACCATCATAAACTGTATAGCCGCTTTAAAGGTATAGAGCACCTGAACCTTGGCCCGGCAATGCATGCGGTTTACATTTAGCTTGGTTTGATAATTACTTCTGGTCTTGTTGGCACACCTAAAGTGTTTGTGTTTTAAAAAGCATTTTATTTAAAATAGTAAAAAATTTGTGGCTTTAACCTGCTTTAACCCCATTATTGTTTTACTTTGCTGTGTTTTATTGGCAGCGCAACCGTTTTTAATTTTTCTATGCACCTGCACTTCTAACCTGCTTTTTAAGCCTTGCCTTTACACCTTTCGGGTATTGTATTTTTCACCCGGTTTACCAGCTTTTATTGCCATTAAATTAAAACGGAGGATTTATGAAGCCTGTAGTGCTTTGCATACTAGACGGTTTTGCTTTTGCCCCGCCAAGCCCAGGTAATGCCGTGGCCGCGGCAAACACCCCTACAATAAATGCCCTTTTTGCAAACGCACCCCACACAACCCTTGCCGCCAGCGGCCTTGCCGTAGGCCTGCCCGAGGGGCAGATGGGCAACAGCGAAGTTGGGCACACCAACATTGGCGCCGGGCGGGTTGTTTACCAGGAGCTAACCCGTATTACCAAAGAAATTGAAGACGGCCCCTTTTTTGAAAACCCGGTGCTTTTAGCAGCAATGGCGGGGGCAAAAAAACAGGGCACGGCCCTGCATTTAATGGGCCTTTTTTCAAACGGCGGTGTGCATTCTCATTTAAGCCACCTTGAAGCGCTTTTGAAAATGGCTGAAATGCAAGGCGTAAATTCAGTTTACATGCACCTTTTTTTAGATGGGCGCGACGTTTCACCCACCTGCGGCGCAGGGCAGCTTGCCGCACTTGAAGAAAAGCTTGCCTTTGGTGTTTTGCGCGGTACAATCGCCACCGTCTCAGGCCGCTCTTACCCCATGGAC
>JAVBRS010000046.1:0-6565 GCA_031547715.1 Oscillospiraceae bacterium | reverse complement strand
GTAAAGCGCTGCTTTGCGGCAAGGCTTGTCACAGGCGCGTGGACGAAACGCAGCGCCAGGTGGCGCGAAAGCGGTGTGTTTATGCCAATGCCTCCGGCAATAAAACGGCTGCCCTGCACAAAATCATAACCTTCGTCCAATTTTTCCACAAATCGGTGTGCATCTTCAATGCTGTCTTTGTTGTTGCCGTCAATTGTAATAACCCCCTCGTAACCTTGTGAAAGTGCCCAGTGGAAGCCCATGCGCAACTGTGCGCCCTGCTTGCCGTGGCCAAGTTTTGTAAGCAAGGTGTTTACCCCAAGGCCTTCTAAAAGGGGCAGCACCAAACTTCCGTCGGTGGAGGCACCGTCGCATATAACTATATCGCACAATTGGTGTACGCAGGCGCTTTTGGCCCTCTCTAGTTCAGCTTTAATGCGGGTGCCTTCATTTATTACAGGTATTAAAAGGCAGTAACGCATGGCTTTTTGCGCGAAGGAATGGCTTTCATAATTCGGCACCCCGGCGATACCTGTGTGTATCATAAAAACACCTCCTGCAGGTAGTTAATGGCTTCATAAAGCGGGGTAAGGCTACCGCTGTCATCTGCTTTCATCTCTATTGAAATATAGCCGCTATAACCTGTGCTGTGTAAAAGTGCGGCCAGGGTGCGGTGGCCCTCACGCGGCACTATTGGCGCTAAGTTAACTTCGCTTATATGCACATGGTTTACTAAATGCATATATGGCTCAAGGGCGGCAACATCTTCACCGTTTGCAATCAGCGTGCCAAAGTCAAGGTTCAACCCTAAACCGGGGGCGCCCACTGTTTGTATAAAACATGCGGCCCCTGCGGTGGTGTTTAAAAAATTTGTGCCGTAAACAGCGGGGTTTGCTTCAATTGCAAGGGTGGTGTTCAGGGCTTTTGCGGCGGCGGCAAGCCCGGTAAAAAAAGGTATTGCCAAGGCGGGGTTTACGCCTTTGGGCAGCTGGCGGTTTTTGGGGCTGCCAAAAACAAGGTTGCCGCAGCCCAATGCATTTGCAAAAACAAAGGCGGCCCTGGTGTGCGTAAAAAGGGCAGTTCGCTCTTCTTCGCTGCCAAAAAGCTGCTCTTTTCTGCCAAACCAAATAGATTGCAAACTGCAAACCTGCAAACTGTATTCAGCTTTTAGGCTTTTTGCAAATGCCCCCGCTTCGCTAATGTGGGCGTAGGGGTCACTTTCAAAAATGCGGGTTGGCGCAACTTCAAGCCCGCAAAAACCTGCGGCCTGTAAGCGGCTGTAAACCGCAGTGTCCTGCTCTTTTTTCCAGCCGATATTGGATGCTGCAAGTTTCATGGCAGCCACCCCTCAGTTTCAATGAAGTTTTGTATGTCATTCAAAACAAAGGCTTTGCCAAATAAATACCCGTTTTCACCGCCAAAATGCTCTGCATAAATGGTTTTAAAATCATAATGCGGCACAGGTTTTTCAAGGTGGTTTACAAATTCTTTGCCGGTTAGGCAGTTGTAAATTTCACCGGCAGTGGCGGGGGTGCTGGCCAGGTGTAAAAGGGGCAAGCCCATGTTTGTGGCGGCTTCAATGTGCTGCCATAAAAAATTAAGGTTGTAAAACTGGAAACTGGCGCGGCTGTCGGTAAAATTCAAAGCGGTAAAGCCGGCGATGTTAAATTGTTCTTTTAAAAATGCGGTTTCAGCCTGGTTAAGCCCAAGGCATTTGTAAAAGCCGTTTTCCTGTAGGGTGTAAAAAGGCACAATTGCCGGGCAAACGGCAGATACTTCCCTGAATTTTTCAACGGTTAAAAGTGTGGGTATACGGTGTATATAGTCATATAAAAAGTTCTTTTTAAGGCCGTGCCCGTAAAGTGCGGGCAGGCGCAAAATGGTTGTTGGTATGCCAAGGCCGGTTACAGCCCCCTCCAGCCAAAGGCGGTTTGCGCCGTAGGGGTGCAGGTTTTGAGTTTTTGGTAAGGTTTCCTCATTTGGGCCGGCCGGGTTATGGAAAACGTCAACGGTGGAAATTAAGCAAAGGCGTTCAGGTGCAATTTTTTTAATGTTTTCGGCGGCCTCTTTAACAAGATTGAAGTCTTCATCGGGGTTGTTTTGCGCCAAAAACTTTTCAGCACGTACACCGGCAAAAACCAAAAGCCCCGGCTTTGTGCCGTAGGCGGCTGAAATATTTTTTGAGTTGTAAAGGCCACTGAAGTGTGTTTGGCGGGCAAGGTTTCCCCCCACAAAGCCGGTGTAGCCTACAAGGCTTTTATTCATATTCCACCCCTGCAGTATAAGTTTTTAAAGCTGTAAAATTGTGCTGAGCGAAGGCCGGCTAAAGCCGGGCTTGCATGCTGCAAAGCAAGGCTTTAAAAAAGTGGCCATTATAATTACATTGTACCTTTTATTAAGGGTTTACGCAATGTTCGGCATTCTTACTTTTTACTGCTGTAAAAAACAATGCGCAATGCGGCAAAATTGTAATGGCAGCCTGCCATACGTTAAGTTGCAGCCACAAAATGGCAGGCGGGCGTGCTGTGCTAAACAGTGCACCGCCCCTATGTTTTACCGGCAAGGCAGGGCAACCCGCAGCCCGGGAATAGTTAAAGACTAAACGGCCGCAGGATACAGGCACGGCTAAAACATTACCGGCGGGCAAGGGTACAGGCACATTTATAATAATGAGATAGGCCAGGGCACCGTACAGCCAAAACCTAACCAGCGGGCAGGCTACAGGTATAGCTGAAAATTCAGGCCAGCCCCAGCCCAAAAAACAGAACAGTTAAAGCCTTACCGGCAGGGCAGGCCCAAGCGCCAGCATGCCGGGGCCTGCGGCACAGGTGTGTGCTAAAACCTGTACCCCAGCTGCTTTTGCAGCTATTAAAGCCGCGCCAAAGGCGGGGTGGGTAGCATTATTCGGTGTAAAATAAAGGGCCTTTTCCATCTGCACCACAAAAAGTACCGCTGCGGCAACGCCGCTTTTTGCAAGGGCGGTTAACTCTTCAACGTGTTTTTGCCCGCGCAAAGTCGGCGCGTCGGGGAAGCGGCAGACACCGTTTTCCTCAAGCGTGCAACCCTTTACCTCCATGTACCCTTTAAAGTTTTTTGTTTCAATGTAAAAATCAAAGCGGCTGTGCAAAAAGGCAGCCTCAGGTTTAATTAGGGTTGCACGCTCGCCGTAAAACGGCAGCTCCCCGCTGGCCAAAGCCTCTGCCGCTACTTTGTTGGGTGCGCTGGAATCTATATTTATAAAGTGCGGGCCCTTTTCCACGGCAAAAAGCGTGTGCCGGGTTTTGCGGGCGGGGTTATTGGCGGTTTCAAGGTAAACGGTGCAGCCTGGCACCAAAAGTTCTTTGCAGCGGCCGGTATTTTTAATATGGGCGCTTACCTGCTGCCCGTTTAAAAGGCAATTGGAAATAAACCGGTTTGGCCGCTGTAAGAAAGTGGCTTTTTCAACGTTTGTGTAGAGCATGCTTACCCCCGGCGGAAGTGTTTTTACCGCATATTTGTGGTGTTTTTGCGTTTCAAGTATGCTACAATTGCATTGTAATGCATGTACCATTATAGCATAAATGCCACAAAAGAAAGGGCTGGTGAAATGAAGGTTGTTATTGTAGGTGGGGTTGCGGGCGGCGCAAGCACAGCAGCACGTTTGCGCAGAAACGATGAGTTTTGCGAAATTATTATGTTTGAAAAAGGAGATTACATCTCCTTCGCAAACTGCGGTTTGCCGTATTATATAGGTGGTGTAATTGAAAATAAAGCGGCTTTGCAACTGCAAACCCCCGCAAGCTTTAAGGCCCGTTTCAATGTAGATGTACGTGTACAAAGCGAAGTTTTAAGCGTGAACCCAAAAGCGAAAACCATAACGGTAAAAAACCATTCCAACGGGGCAGATTACACAGAGCACTACGATGTTTTAGTGCTGTGCCCGGGCGCAAACCCAATAATGCCTGCGGTGCCCGGTGCGGGGGGCAAAGGGGTTTTTACCCTGCGCAACATACCGGACACATACCGAATTAAAGAATATATTGAAGAGATGAAACCCAAAACAGCTGCTGTTATTGGCGGCGGCTTTGTTGGCGTGGAAATGGCGGAAAACCTGCACGCTGCCGGTTTACAGGTGACGGTAGTGGAAGCGGGCAGCCACCTTTTTGCCAATTTAGATGAAGATATGTGCTACGACCTGCAAGCCCATATGCGGCAAAAGGGCATTAACATATGCCTTGAAAGCAGCATGTGCGCAATTGAAGAAGGCCGTGTTTTGCTTGAAGGCGGCGGTGCTGTGCCGGCAGACATGGTTATTGTGAGCGTTGGTGTGCGCCCGGCAACCGCATTTTTGGCAGGCAGCGGCATTGCCCTAACCCCAAAAGGCGAAATTGCGGTGGACGAAAGCATGCGCACAAACTATGAAAACATTTTTGCAGCAGGTGACGCCGTGGCTGTAACCCAATTTACCAGCGGGGCCAAAGGTGCAATACCCCTTGCGGGGCCCGCCAACCGCCAGGCACACATTGTGGCAGATGTAATTGCCGGCAAAAAAGCAGCCTACACCGGCGCGCAGGGTACTGCAATTGCCAAAGTGTGCGACATGGCGGCAGCTGCCACCGGTTTGAATGAAACACAACTGAAGGCAGCCGGAATACCTTACAAAAAAACCTACACATACCCGCAAAGCCACGCCGCATATTACCCCGGCGCAAAGCAGATGTTTTTGAAACTGCTGTATACAGATGAAGGTAAAATTTTAGGTGCGCAGATTACCGGCTTTGAAGGGGTGGACAAACGCATTGATGTGCTTGCCACTGCGCAGCGTGCGGGCTTAACGGTTTTTGATTTGCAGGAGCTTGAGCTCTCTTACGCCCCGCCGTATTCTTCTGCTAAAGACCCTGTAAATTTTGCCGGCTATGCCGCCGGTAATGTTTTAAGCAATAGCATGAGACCCTTTTATATTGAGGATTTGGCGGGCATACCCGCCGACGCCACAAAAGTGGATGTGCGCACAGTGGCAGAGTATGAGCGAGGGACAATACCCGGGTTTATAAACATTCCGCTGGATGATTTGCGCCAAAACCTTGGTAACTTGCCAAAGGCTGCAAAAATTTATATAACCTGCCAAGTTGGCCAAAGGGGTTATATTGCAGAGCAAATTTTGCGCCAAAATGGGTATAATGTATGTAATTTGTCTGGCGGGTACAGGCATTACGCAGCATGGCAGGCAGACATTGCTGCAAAAAAGGCTGCAAAAGCAAATGCCGCACTTGCGGAATAAACTGTTGCAATTTAAAGTTTATTAGTATATTATATCAATAAGGCTTTAAAGGGGGTGACTATGGCACAGAGGAATACAGTGCAAAGGGCACTTGTGTTAAAAACTGTGCAGGGTATGCAGGGTGCGCACCCAACTGCAGATGAAGTTTTTAGCTATTTAAAAGTGGCACAGCCCGCCATTTCCCGGGCAACAGTATACCGCAACCTTGCAGTACTGCATGAAAACGGCGTATTAAACCGTTTAAAAGTACCCCAAGGGGCAGACAGATATGACACCCCGGCCACCACCCACCAACACCTGCATTGCATAATTTGCGGCAAGGTTGAAGACATTACCCTTGAAAGCTTTAAAAACACTTTAGAAGAGGCACAAAGCAAAGCCGGCTACCGCATTTTAAACCAGGAAACGGTGTTTGAAGGTGTTTGCCCGGCATGCCAAATAAAAAAGAGAGAAGGAGAAAAAGAATGAAAGATTTAAAAGGTACTAAAACAGAGGCTAACTTAATGGCTGCATTTGCAGGTGAAAGCCAAGCGAGAAATAAATACACCTACTATTCATCTAAGGCGAAGAAGGAAGGGTTTGTGCAAATTTCAAACATTTTTGCAGAGACTGCCGCCAATGAAAAAGAGCATGCCGAAATTTGGTTTAAACTTTTGCACGGCGGGGATGTACCCACCACCGCCGAAAACCTGAAGGATGCGGCAAACGGCGAAAACTATGAGTGGACAGACATGTATGCAGGGTTTGCCAAAACCGCCAAAGAGGAAGGGTTTGACCAGATTGCATACCTTTTTGAGGCTGTTGGCAAAATTGAAAAGCACCACGAAGAGCGCTATTTAAAACTACTGGATAACGTTGAAAGCGAAAAGGTGTTTGGCCGTGAAGATGCAGTGGTTTGGATTTGCACAAACTGTGGCCATATTCACGAAGGTACAGATGCACCCAACAAATGTCCTATTTGCGCACACCCTCAAGCCTATTTCGAAATTCGCACAGTAAATTATTAATCGGAGGCTTACCTTGGAAACGTGGAAAATCCTAGTAATTTCGCTTTCGGCAGCTCTTGCACTTGGGTTGATTGGCGGCACTATTTTGGGTAAAATCATGGTTAAGCGTGCAAAGTCGCCGCGCCAGCCAGTTTTGACTAAAAAAGAGCGAATGATTTATTCTGCGTGTGTTTTGCTTGGCACAGCTCTTGTTTTGATTGGCGTTTTCTTTAATTTTGACGGCCACAAAACAGCAGAGATGTCGCCTGAAACCACAACGAACGGGGAGCAAGCAGCAATTATCGGCGGCGATGCGGGGGGAACTACTATTGTAACTAGT
>JAVBRS010000138.1:0-3655 GCA_031547715.1 Oscillospiraceae bacterium | reverse complement strand
CTTCAGGAAAGGCCAGGGCGAGCAAGGTGGCAGCGTCGCTTTCCCCAACAAATAAAAGGGTGCTGCTTTCTTTTAATATATCTGTCAACATAAAAAACATGTAATTCAGCCCGCTTGCAGGCAGGGTGTTTTTCATATGTTCCAACATGCGTGGGGCAACAGCGGTTAGCTCTTCTGCGCTCATGGAGGATATCTGCCCTGCGCCAAAAGAGGTTTCTTCAGCGTCAAAACGCTTATAATCGGTGCCGAATATTTCGGCATCGGTTTTCTTTGTAAGGTTGCTGCCGGCTGCAAACATTTCCCGGGCAAATGCTTCCGGCTCAATGCCTGCTATGTTTGCAAGCTCTTTTGCGGCGGCTATATCTGTTTTGGTGCAGGTGGGGGAACGAAATAACAGCGTATCTGAAATAATGGCGGCGCAAAGCAGGCCGGCAATATTTTTTTGCGGGGTAAGCCCGGCCTCACTGTACATTTTCGAAATAATGGTACCGGTGCTGCCAAGTGGCTCCCCTCTGAAATAAAGGGGCGCTATAGTTTCAATATTGCCCAGGCGGTGGTGGTCAACTATCTCTAGAATGTCTGCGCTTTCAATGCCGGCAACTGCCTGGCTTTTTTCGTTGTGGTCAACTAAAATAACCTGTTTATGGCGCGAGTTAAGCAGCGCCTGGCGGGAAATTATACCCACATATCTGCCGCCGTCTGTAACGGGGAAGTCGCGGTAGCGGTAGGCACTCATGGTTTCCCGGGTTTCTTCCAGAGTGTCGTCCAAAGAAAAGGTGATTAACTTTTCCGTGCGCATAAAATATGAGATTGGTGCTGCGTGGGTTATTAAACGCGCAGCAATATAACTGTCAAAAGGGGTAACTATAACGGCACATTCAGCTTCTTTTGCCGCATCAAGCACCGTTTGTTCAACCCATGCGCCGGTACAAACAACAAGGCAGCCGGCACCGCCTGCAATTGCCTGCAACTGGCCGTCTGTTCGGTTGCCGGTAAGCACAAGGTCGCCTTTTTCCAGGTACTGGGCAAGCGTTTCCGGCTCTCCTGCGCCAATAAGTGTTTTGCCTGTGTCAAAATAATCTTTTTTGCCGGGGGCCAAAAGGTTGCCTTGTAAAGTTGCAATTAAGTTTTTATAGGGTGTTTTGGCATTGGCCAAGGTGCGGTTGTCATAGCTGTCCATGTTGCTGCGGGCTATATCATTTACAGATATAATGCCTGCCAAAAGCCCTTTTTCAACTACAGGCAGGGTTGCCAGCCGCTCTTCTTGCATGCGCTGCCAAACAGTTAAAATGGAATCCTGTGTGTCGGCGCTATCGGGTGTTTCAATGGCCATGTCGGCAACCTGTATTCCCACGCTGCTCAACAGCTCCGGTTCGGGCATGCCAAAATAATTTAATATAAACTGTGTTTCATCTGAAATATTGCCAGCACGGCACGGCAAAAAGGTTGTATGCCCGCCCTGGGCGTTTTTTAAAGCAGCATACGCCAAAGCGGAGCATATTGAATCGGAATCGGGGTTTTTGTGGCCTACAATGTACACGGTATTTTTATCTGTTGTCATGTTTGTTCCTTTACACTATAATTCTTCACTTGGCAATGGGGCAAGGGCGGCCAACTTTGGTAGGCACGCCTCTAAATTAACGCCGTTTATGGGCGGCGTACCAGCTACTATGGTGGCTTGCATGCAAAGCCCTACAAAAGCAACGGCCTTGCCGGCGGCAACTGTTAAACTGCTTCCCCTCAATTGCTCGCCAACTAAAACACTTGCAAAAATGTCACCTGTTCCATGGAAGGTACCGGGTATTTTTTTGCAGGGTATAAGCTGTGCTTTATCTGTTTCGCGGGTGTAAATGGCGGTGTTAATTACATCTTCTTGCCCTTGCAGGCACGGGGCACTGGTAAGCACAACTGTTTTTGGGCCAAGTGCGCTCAGCGCTTGCAGCCATTCTTTTAAAGTTTCCCGGGTAAAGCTTTCCGGCAACTCTCTGCCAAGCAGCAGCGCTGCCTCTGTAAGGTTTGGGGTTATGGTACCGGCACTTTTGCACAGGCTGCGGTAGGCAGGCAGAATGTCAGCCGAGACAGAACCGTAAAACTTGCCGTTGTCGCCCATAATCGGGTCGACAGTAATGCTGCATTCAGGCGGCAGGGCTGCAATGTACTCAGCGGCATGCATGGCCTGTGCCGGGCTGGAGAAAAAGCCGGTAAGGACCCCGTTGAAGGTAAAACCGGCACTTTGCCAGTGTGCCAGCTGGCTTTGCATATATTCGGTTAAGTCTAAATATGCTCCGCCCTTAAAGCCCAAATGAGCAGACAGCAATGCTGTTGGAACAGGGCATACCTGCACACCAAGCGTTGAAAGTGTGGGTGTTACACATGCCAAAGCGGCACGGCCAAAACTGCATAAATCCGTAAAAACGGCAGCGGTTGGTATCTGGCTTTGCATTTTATCACCTCAAAAACAAGTTTTGTTTGCAAAATAGTATACGCCACAGGGCATTTTAGCGCAAGGGCTTTGCGGGTGTTGTAATTGCCATGTTTTTTATTTATAATGTAACACATGTAAAAAACAGGGCAATTACCGGAACATTAAACGCTAGTATGCACCGCAACCAGAGGCAGAGGGCATTGCCAAAATGCAGTAATTGAGGGGATTATGGCTTTTTTAGAAAAATTCAAAACAGGAAAAACCGTTTACTCTTTTGAAGTATTTCCGCCAAAACGCACTTCAAAGCCGGATGGTATCTACAAAACACTTGACGGCCTAAAAGGGTTAAAACCTGACTTTATAAGTGTAACTTATGGTGCCGGTGGCAACGAGGCGGATGAAACAACCTGCCGTATAGCGGCGGATATACAAACCGATTACGGCATTGAAGCGGTTGCCCACCTTACCTGTGCAGCCCACAGCAAAGCACAGGTGCGCAGCATGCTGCAACAGTTTAGCGCCGCGGGGGTTAAAAACATTATGGCCCTGCGCGGGGATATTGCGAAAGGCAGTGCCCCCGCGGGGGATTTTATATATGCTGTAGACCTTATAAAATTTATTAAAGAACAGGGGGCATTTCAAATTTCTGCCGCTTGCTACCCTGAAGGGCATGTTGAATGCGAAAACCTTGACAAAGACATTGAAAATTTGAAGCGCAAGGTGGATGCAGGCGCAGAGCATTTGGTTAGCCAGTTGTTTTTTGACAACAGTTTTTTTTACAATTTTATGAATAAAGCACGCAGCGCAGGCATTGCAACCCCCATTGAGGCGGGCATTATGCCGGTGGTTAACAAAGCCCAAATAGAGCGCATGGTTATGCTGTGTGGTGCAAGTTTGCCTGTGAAATTTACCAGGATGATGGCGAGATATGCCGACCACCCTGAAGCTTTGCAGGCGGCAGGTATTGCCTATGCAGCAGAGCAAATTATAGATTTAGCAGCCTGCGGTGCGCAGGGCATACACCTTTATACAATGAACAACCCCACCATTGCAGAGAAAATTACCGCTGCAGTGCAGGGTGTGGTACGGTTAAATGTGTAACAAAATAGGTATTAACCCATTGAACAGGGCAGAAGTATTGCGTTATATGGGCCAGCGCAGCGGTGAAGTAAAGGAAGATATTAAAGAGGAAATTGATGAGCTGGAAAAGCTGTTTTTCGCTCAAATATC
>JAVBRS010000192.1:0-7697 GCA_031547715.1 Oscillospiraceae bacterium | reverse complement strand
TTTACTTTTTATGTTTTTATAAGTGCAACTAACTGTTTGTTGCCATTGTTAAGGCTGCTTGTTTAAATAAATTCAAGAAACCTTTACCCGAGCCGCTCTTTCATTTTTTCTGCAATACGGTTGGCGCATTCGGTTATATCTTCAAAGTCTGTGCCTTCAACCATTACGCGCAAAAGCGGCTCTGTGCCGCTGGGGCGCACCAGTACGCGGCCTTTGCCAATAAGCTTTTGCTGCTGTGTTTCAATGAAGCCTGCCATAATTTCATCTTCTTTAAACTTTGCCTTTCCTTCCGGGGTGGTGTGCACATTTAAAAGCACCTGCGGGTAGTTTTCATAAATTGCGTTTAGTTCGCTCATTTTTTTGCCGCTCTCGGCCAGTGCCGCAAGCAGCAATGCCGCCGTCATCTGCCCGTCGCCGGTGGTGTTGTAGTCTAAAAGTGTAATGTGGCCGCTCTGTTCCCCGCCAAGGTTATATCCGCCGCTTTTCATCTCTTCAAGCACATACCTGTCTCCAACGGCGGTCATGGTGGTGGTAAAGCCCTTGTTCTCCATATAGGTAATAAAGCCAAGGTTGCTCATTACCGTTACCACCGCCATTTTCTTTTTAAGCACCCCTGCATTTTCCATGTGCTGCGCAAAAATGGCAATCATTTTATCGCCGTCAAGCTGCTTGCCGTTTTCATCTACCGCAAGGCAGCGGTCTGCATCACCGTCAAACGCCACACCGCAGTCCAGCCCATTTTCAACAACATAAGCGGCCAATTGGTCTATATGGGTTGAACCACAGTTTTTATTTATGTTTACCCCGTTTGGTTTTGCATTAATAAAATGGCACTGTGCACCAAGTGCTGGCAGCAATAACCTTGCCGTTTCGCTGGCAGCACCGTTTGCGCAGTCTACGGCCACCTTAATGCTGTTCAAAGGGGTTGTTATTTTCCCTTTCAGGTAAGCAACGTAATCTTCAATTGCATTTGGGGCAGTTGTTATTCTTCCAACATCTTCGTTTGTTGCATGTGGGCCCTCGTTTTCGGGGTGTGTGTAAAATTCAATTTCGTCTTCAACGGCGTCAGGCAATTTATAACCTTCTCCGTCAAAAAGTTTTATCCCGTTAAATTCTACCGGGTTGTGAGATGCAGATATAACCACCCCGGCAGTACAGCCGTAAAGGCGCGCAAGGTAAGCAATTGCAGGCGTAGGTATTACACCGGCAAGCAGCACGTCTGCGCCAACGCTGCACAGGCCTGCCGCAAGGGCCGTCTCCAGCATATCTCCGGAAATGCGTGTATCTTTACCTATTATGAATTTCGTGCGGCGGCCACTTTTTCCAAGCACCGCTGCAGCACCCCGGCCAATGCGCATTGCAAGGTCGGTTGTCAAATCTTCACCGGCTATTCCACGCACTCCATCTGTTCCAAATAGTCTCGCCATAAAAACTCCTTTTGTAAAAGTTATTGCAGTTAACCGCACTGCGCAAAGCTTACTTTATACTTCCGCTATGCGGCTGCCGAGTTTAAAGCCTAAATTACATAATAAAACAAAAATATAAACAGATTATTTCCAAAACAGCATTGCAAATGTAAACATTTTACATGCCGCAGTTTTATAGCCGTTACTCTGCGTCAAAGCGCTGCTGTGCGCTATCCTCTGCCATGGCCGGCGGTTGCAGCCCAAGGTGGCGGTATGCGGCGTGGGTTACACAACGGCCGCGGGGTGTGCGGCTTAAAAGGCCCATCTGCAAAAGGTACGGCTCACACACGTCCTCAAGTGTAACCGCCTCTTCGCCAAGTACCGCCGCTAAAGTTTCAAGCCCTACAGGGCCGCCATTGTAAAGCTCAATAATTGCCCTTAAAAGTGTTCTGTCAAGGTTGTCAAGGCCGGTGTCGTCAATCTCCATGCGGCGCAGCGCATCTTTTGCCAAGCTTTGGTTAATAACTCCGTCGCCTTTTACCTCGGCAAAATCTCTAACACGCTTTAACAGGCGGTTAGCCACACGGGGTGTGCCCCTTGCGCACTGGGCAAGTGCAGAAGAGCCTTCTTCGGTGCAGGGTATATTAAGCAGCCCGGCGCTGCGGGTAATAATTTTTGCCAGTTCATCCGTTGTGTACATCTCCAGTTTTAAAAGCACACCAAAGCGGTCTCGCAGCGGGCTGGTTAGCTGGCCCGCACGGGTGGTGGCACCTATTAAAGTAAAGCGTGGCAGGTTTATACGTATAGACTGCGCAGACGGACCCTTGCCTATTATTATATCAAGGGCAAAGTCTTCCAGCGCGGGGTACAGCACCTCCTCCACCTGGCGAGACAGGCGGTGAATTTCATCAATAAACAGCACATCCCCTTCGTTCAAGTTTGTTAAAAGTGCCGCTAAGTCCCCCGCCTTTTCAATGGCAGGGCCGCTGGTCACACGTATTTGCACGCCCATTTCATGGGCTACAATTGTGGCCAGCGTGGTTTTGCCAAGGCCGGGCGGGCCGTATAAAAGCAGGTGGTCAAGCGCCTCGCCCCTTTTTTTTGCCGCCTGCAGGTAAACTTGCAGGTTATCTTTAATTTTTTCCTGCCCCACATATTCCAATAGCGTTCTGGGGCGCAGGCTAACATCCCCCTCAAAGTCTGAAAGCTCGGCTTCGGGTGAGATCAGGCGGCTTTTCTCCACAAAATCTTCCATTATTTACCCCCTGCAATCTTTCGCAAAGCCTGGCGCACAAGCTCTTCAACCGGCCATTCCGGCGGTAGGCCTGCTATGGCACCGGCTGCCTCGCTTTGGGTGTAACCAAGGGCCACAAGCGCAGCTACCGCCTGGCTTGGCGCACCTGTGCCACCGCTGCTGCTCACTGCCGCTATATCTGTAAAGGCGTTGCTTCCGCTAAATTCTTTCGCCACTTTGTCTTTCAGCTCCAGCACAATTCGCTGGCCCAGTTTTGGCCCAACCCCGCTTGCAGCGGTAAATGCCTTAAAATCCCCTGCGGCCACCGCCAGCGCAACCTCGCCTGGGGTTAACACGCTTAAAATTGCAAGGCCGGCTTTTGGCCCAACCCCTGAAACACCTGTCAGCATCTTAAAGCTCTGTTGCTGTTCTCTTGTGGCAAAACCATAAAGGTTCACGTCATTTTCGGTCACGTTCATGTAGGTAAAAAGGCTGCATTCTCTGCCTGGTGCCGGCAGTTGCCCCGCCACAAGGGTGGGCACAAAAAGCAGGTAGCCAACACCGCCAACATCAAGTATGGCGGTGTCCAGTGTTTTCTCTGCCAAAATGCCGCTTAAGCTCACTATCATAAAAGCTGCCGCCTTTCATATATGTTGTTATGCTTATAAGAATGCGCGTGGCAAATTGCCATTGCAAGTGCGTCTGCAACGTCATCCGGCTTTGGCACTGCTTGCAATTTTAAAATAATTCGGGTCATCTCCTGCACCTGCTTCTTCTGCGCCTTACCATACCCCGCAACAGACTGTTTAACCTGCAACGGGGTGTATTCATAAATAGGCAGGTTCGCATGCCTTGCAGCAAGTAAAATTACACCGCGTGCCTCGGCAACGTTCATAACGGTTTTTTGGTTGGTGGTGTAAAAAAGTTTTTCAATTGCAAGTGCGTCAGGCTGCGTGCGTGCAATGGCTGCCGCAACCCCTTCGTGCACCTGTAAAAGCCTGTCTGCAAACTCTGTGTGGGCCTGTGTTATAACGGCGCCATACTCAACAACATTAAAGCGGTTGCCAACATAATCCACCACACCTACACCAACTATTGCATACCCCGGGTCAACCCCCAAAACGCGCATAACCTCTCCCTTTGTGTTCACAATGCTAATGAATTATTATACCACAGGCATGGAGAAAGGGGCAAGCTTTCACAATCCTGCAAACACACAATCACAATGTTTTTTACCGGCATCGGCAACTTGCCATTTTCACCCACTTGCTTTTTTTTTGCAACCATTATATAATTAACCGGTTAAAGCGGCCATACAAGAAGCGGCTGCAACCCAGCCGGCATAAAAGGCGCTGTGCGCCACAGTTTTGGGCAGTTAGCTCAGTTGGTAGAGCACCTGCTTGACGTGCAGGTGGTCAGGGGTTCGAGCCCCTTACTGCCCACCAAACTTGCGCCCGGCAAAGCCCGGCGCAACACTTTTTTGCGGCCGCTAAATTAGGAGGAACCATGCAAAGAGAAAACCTGCGCAATATTGCAATTATAGCCCACGTAGACCACGGCAAAACCACCCTGGTTGACCAAATGCTGCACCAGGGCGGTGTGTTCAGAGATAACCAACAGGTGGCCGAGCGCGTTATGGATTCCGGCGATATTGAGCGTGAACGCGGAATAACCATACTTGCAAAAAACGCCTGCGCATATTATAACGGCGTTAAAATAAACATTGTAGACACCCCCGGCCACGCAGATTTTGGCGGCGAAGTTGAGCGTGTTTTGAAGATGGTAAACGGTGTGCTTTTGCTGGTTGACGCAGCTGAAGGCTGTATGCCGCAGACCCGCTTTGTGCTGCAAAAAGCGCTTGAACAAAACCTGAACCTTGTTATTGCCGTTAACAAGATAGACCGGCCGGACGCCCGAATTAAAGAAGTAATTGATGAAATATTGCTGCTGTTAATGGACCTTGGCGCAACCGACGAGCAGCTTGACAGCCCCATGGTTTTCTGCAGTGGCCGCGCCGGCACCGCCAGCTATTCACCGGAGGTTGCAGGGGTTGACCTAAGCCCGCTTTTTAACACAATTTTAGAGTATGTTGCCCCGCCTGATGTAGACACAGAGGCCCCTTTTGCCATGCTTTGCAGCAGCGTTGACTACAACGATTTTGTTGGCCGCATTGGTATTGGGCGCATTGAAAGCGGCCGTATTAAAGTTGGGCAAGATGTTATTATGTGCGACTGGCACGATAAAGCCCTGCAAAAAAAGGGCCGCATTACCGCCCTTTACAATTTTGAGGGCAACGGCCGCACCCCCATTGAAAGTGCCGAAGCCGGTGACATTGTGGCCTTTTCCGGCCTTTCAGATGTGACCATTGGCAACACACTTTGCGCCACCGGTGAGGTGGCACCCCTGCCGTTTTTGAAGATTAACGACCCAACGGTGGAAATGACCTTTGCCGTTAACGACAGCCCCTTTGCCGGCACAGAGGGCAAGCTGGTTACCAGCCGCCAGATACGCGACCGCCTGCACAGAGAGCTTTTGAAGGATGTTGCGCTGCAGGTTGAAGACTCCACCAGCAGTGAATCCTTCCGGGTTATGGGCCGCGGTGAAATGCACCTTTCAATTTTAATTGAAACAATGCGAAGAGAGGGGTATGAATTACAGGTTAGCCCCCCCAAAGTGCTGCTGCAGAAAGACGAAAAAGGAAACACCCTTGAACCCATGGAGCGTGTGGTTATAGACGTGCCCACCGAGTACCAGGGCAGTGTGATGATGAAACTTGGCTCCCGCAAGGGGGAACTGCAGCAGATGTCACCTATGGGCACCCGCATGCGCATTGAATTTCGCATTCCGAGCCGTGGGCTTTTTGGCTACAGAAGCGAGTTTTTAACAGACACCCACGGCGAAGGCGTTTTGAACACAATTTTTGACGGCTACGACACCTGGCGCGGTGAGCTGCCCGGCCGCGGCAGCGGCAGCTTAATTGCCCACGAGCAAGGTGAGGCCATTACCTATGGCCTTTACGGCGCGCAAAACCGCGGGGCACTTATAATAACCCCCGGTGAAAAGGTTTACGCCGGTATGGTTGTAGGCTACACCCCCACCGGTGAAGACATTACCGTTAACGTGTGCAAAACAAAACACCTTACCAACACCCGTGCCAGCGGAAGTGACGACGCGCTGCGACTTGTGCCTGTTTCAAAATTCAGCCTTGAAGAAGCCCTTGAGTTTTTGGCACCGGACGAACTGGTGGAGGTTACCCCGCAGAACATTCGTATTAGAAAACAGATACTTGACCACGGCCTGCGCATGCGTGCGGCCAGCAAAAATAAATAGTTAACCAGAAAAAGCGGAAAGGGTTTTTGCCTTCCGCTTTTTTATTTGCCGTTGGTTATAGTTTTAAACTCAAGCGGCGTTTAATTGCCTTTTCCTGCTGCCGGTTGCACTGCGCCGGCTGTGTTATGCAAATATAAAATTTACCAGTGGTGCTGCAAAGTGCGGTAACAGCTGCTATACTTTACTTAAATAGCAACCGGTTTTTATATTATAACTTTTACCTTTTGAAAGGAGTTGTATTTACATGAAACGGCTTGCTTATTTTGCCGTGTTTTTAATTTGCACCGGCATTTTATGCAGTTGTGGCGCAGGCAGCTTCAGCCAAACGGGTTCGCCCGGCAGTGCTTTTTACAGCGCCGAACACCTGATAGCACTATTAAACAAAGCCTTTACCTTACCGGTGGAGGGCCTGCGGGAGGCAGCTGCTGTTCCGGCGGAATTTAGCGGCCGTTTTTTAACAGACGGCGAAGTGGCTGAAATGACTGAAATTGTGAAAGAGAACACCAAAGTTTTTTTGGATGAAACATTTGGCCCTTTTGGCGAACAGGGCCTGGAAAGTTTTTACCCTAAATATATGTTGGTTTATGGTTTAGGCACAATTTTTGACGGCACCACCTTCGCCACTGAAGTTGCAAAAATTGAGATAACACAGCCTTTTGAAAGCAAACCTTCAACCTATTACTTCACCGTTTATTTGAACATTTTAGAAGGCGGCGAATTTATAGAACAAGTTGTTTTGAACGGCCGTGCCCGTGTGGATGCAGACGGGCTGGTTGAATTTTTTGAATTGGCCGAAGATGGCCCACAATACATATGCCGCAAATACAAAGAATATATGAAAACCCCAATTGAAAACACCGCACCGGCTTTACCCTAGCTGCTTATTATTTGCAAAAACAGCATTGCAATACCGGCGCTTTCTTGTTTTGTGTTGTACTGTTTTTGCTTTGCGGGCGCTTTAATTGCCAAACAGGCATTTGTAGCAAGAGGTTTGTGCTTTTTCGTTAACTAAAGCGGTGAACTTTTCATATTCCGGTTTGCAAGCTGCCGCTGTATATTTTGTAATTTTCTTCCTTGTGCTACTGTTCAGTATAAACAGCTACCTATCGGCATCAATATTTCTTTTTTAAAAACCGTTAACCTTTACAAGCCATTTAACAAATGATACATTATTTATATTCAATAAATATACAAAGGGGTAAATAACCCCGTGCCCTTGAAAGGGACGTGCATGGAAAATAGAAAAAACAAAAGTAAAACAAAAGTAAATATAACACCCGTACAACAAGCGCGCCGCGCGGCTATTTTGGCGCTTAAAAACAATGTTAAACCACACACACCACCTGCACCGCAAAAAAGCCAACAGGCCGCTGTGAAAAGCGGGTGGGTAAAACCCATTTCCCCCGCTAAAAAAAATACGGCAGGTGCACCTGTGCATATTCACCGTGTAAAGCTGGTGTTTAAACCAGGTGTGCAAAGCGCTTTGGCCGCCGCCAAAACAGCGGCATTAAAAGCAGCACCCGCTACCCAACCGGGGGCAATGCCGGGCACTGCATTACCTGCGCTTGAAGCCGCCCTTGTAAATGGAACCCCAACAACAAGCACGCAAAAAATTTTAAAAAAACCTTTTACATACCCTAATAACCTTTTACCTGGGGCTTTGTTAAAACTTAATACCCACTACACAAAGCATGCCGTTGTTGTGCAGGCAAAAAAACAAGCAAGGG
>JAVBRS010000052.1:0-5465 GCA_031547715.1 Oscillospiraceae bacterium | reverse complement strand
AACAAATAGCAGCAAAAAGTGCGCTATTATAATGCTGCGGTAAAATTTTTTGCAAAGTATATAAGTGGGCAAACTGTTGCGCAGGCCACCACAAAAAGGCGGCAATTTTGCCAAGATACACAAAGACAAGCTTAATATTATTTAAAAAGCGGTGAACCTGAATGTGGTTTAAAATGCAGCCAATGTAAGGTGAAGGCAAAAAACGAGGTGCTTTGCACGCGAAAAGGTGCGCAGCTTTGGCGGGCCTAAAATGCGCCTATATAGCTTTTAAAGGCAAACTTGTCGCGCGTGATTTGCTAATTACCTTTAAACAATTGCTTAAAACACAAGGGGTAAAATAAAGCTGTTAAAGGGGCAGCGCAAAAAAAGCTGCCTGCCTGGGTTGCAAGCGGTACATAAATACTTTAAAAGCAGCTTGCGGGGTGTAAGCAGCTTGCAGTTCAGGCTGCAAACTGCATGGAAATGAATGGCGGCGAAACAGCCGCAGTTTAAACGGAGGCAGGGCACCGCACAAAAATTAAAGCCCGGCCGCATAATAACACAGAGTTTAGTTATGTGGCACCCAAAAGCTTAAGCCACCGTAAGCACTGCCGCCGCAGTAAAATTTTACAGGGCCGCCATGCATTGCACGGCAGCCCTGTAAATACAAAAAATTGTGCAAAACTTTTAAGCGGTGAAAAGGTGCGGTGAAATACAGCACCCGCTTAAATTCAAAATTACATGCAAAGCGGCAACACTGCGGCAAGGCCCTGTGTAAGGCCAGTAAAATATGCGTTATAAATACTCTTTAAATTTTGCCACAGCACCTTCTTGAAAATGCAAAAGCGTGTTGGCAATTTCAAGCGCCTCCGGTGCGGCGCCGCCGGCATCATTTATATGGCGCTGAATATCAATAATGCCCATTGTGGTGCCCTCAATTAAAAGTGCGGCAATGTGTTCTTCGCTTTTGTCTGCAAGGGTGTGCAGCTGGGTGCTTATAAATGCCCACATTTTTGCCACAAAGGGTGCGTCCTTCGGCTCTATATGGTGTTTGTGAAGTAAAGCTACCGCTTCATCGTTCAAATTCACATAGCCTTTTCGCTGCCCCTCAAGCACGGCATGCAGGCTGCTGCCGGGTTTTACAAAGGTTAAAACTGTGGCTAAATTTTCAATGCCCATGCGGGTGTTTTGGCCTATAAAAAGCAAAAGTTCTTCGGTTGTGTTCACGGCTCGGGCCCCCTTTTATAATTTTTCAAATAGTTTGCCCAGCCTTTAGCTTTTAAACAAAAAATGGTACAATATTTAGGTTAATGAAAGGGGGCCTTTTATGCCGTGCGAAAAATTATATGAGCAAAACAGTTACCTGAGAACAATGGAGGCTGTGGTTACAAGCTGCGAAGAACACAAAAACGGCTACGCAGTTACCCTTACAGCCACCGTATTCTACCCGGAGGGCGGTGGCCAACCATGTGATACAGGCACGCTTGGCGGCCTTGCCGTGACAGCCGTTTTTAAACGGGGGGAAGAGGTGTGCCACATTACCCCTGCGCCGCTTGCAGTTGGCAGCCGGGTGGAAGGGCAGATTAACTGGCAGCGCCGTTTTGACTTTATGCAACAGCACAGCGGTGAACACATTGCCACCGGCACGGCGCTGCGTTTGTTTTGTTGCAACAACGCCGGGTTTTACCTGAGCGAGAATAGCGTGCTGCTTGACCTGGATAAAGAACTTAACGCACAGCAGCTAGCAAAAGTAGAGGAAGAGGCGAATAAAATTGTTTGGCAAAATGTGCCGGTGCGCCAATTTTACCCGGAAAAAGAGGAGCGGGAAACACTGAAATTCAGGGAAAAGCCCGCCCGCATACACGGAGAGCTGCGCATTGTAGACATTGCAGGGGCAGACACCTGCGCTTGCTGTGGCACACATGTTGCTGCAAGCGGTGCGGTTGGGGTTATAAAGTTTATCTCACACCAAAAGCATAAGGGCGGCACCCGCATTGTTATGGCAAGCGGGCAGCGCGCATTAAATTTATTCAATGAAATGCAGGGCCAGGTGCAAAGTGTATCTGCGTTGCTCTCAGCCCCGGCGGGGGCCATTGCCCCAGCTGTAGAGGCTGTACTTGCCGAAAATGAGCGGCTTAAAGGCCAAATAAATGCCCTGCGCCAAGAGGAGATAGAGCGCCTTGCCCTTGCGGCAAAAAGCAATGCCTTTGGGGCGTTTTGTTACGCAAAAAAATATTCAGCGGGCGAGGTGCGCCGCCTGGCACTTGCGCTTTCAGAAAAGGGGCCAGGGCTGGGTATTGCACTTTGCGGGGAAGAAGGGGCGCTGCAGTTTGCGCTTGCATCTGCCAATGTTAATTTGAAAGAGGCCGGGCCGGGTTTTTTAGCGGCGGTGGGTGGCCGTGGCGGCGGTGGGCCGGACCTTATACAGGGCAGTACTGCGGCGCCGCTTGAAAAGGTGCTTGAAGCGGTACGGGGCCTTGGCATTGCCACAGGTTAAATTTTAAAATATAAAGTACAGGCATATAAAAAAGCGGGGGAATACCCCCGCTTTTTTTATATAAATTTATTGCTGCGTATTTTACTTTGCCAAAGGGGTAAGCTCCAAGCGGCCTAATGTTTCACCCGTTAAAAGGTCTTTTGTTTCAAAAACGCCATTTTCGTACGCCATGTAGCTGTGGCTGCCGTCTTTAGGTATTGAGGCAGAGCCGGGGTTTAAAAGGTAGTAATCGCCTTTATCGCTCAAGGTTTTTACATGGGTATGGCCGTGCAGCAAAACGCTGCCTTTTGGCATTGGGGGTAGTTTTTCTTCGTTAAACTCGTGGCCGTGGGTGGCAAATAAAAGGCGGCCGTCCTCCAGCAATAGGGGGGCGTAGCTTGCCATACAGGGGAAGGCAAGAACCATTTGGTCAACCTCAGCCTCGCAATTGCCGCGCACCGCAATAATTTCACCCGCCAAAGGGTTTAAAAGGGCTATAACCTCTTTCGGGGCATAACCCAGGGGCAGGTCATTTCGGGGGCCGTGGTACAAAATATCACCAAGTATAATAAATTTATCTGCGTTTGTTTCAGCATACCGTTCAAGTAAAATTTTTAAAAAATGTGCAGAGCCATGTATGTCAGAGGCTATGAATAATTTCATAATAACGTCCTTTCAGTGTTTCGGGTTGCGGCTAAACGGTAAAAAACATAGCCTAAAAGGCAGCCGCAAAAGTTCAAAAATATATCATCTACATCAAAATAGCCAAGGCAGGAAACAAGCTGGAAAGTTTCAATGAATAAAATAAAAACAAGGCAGCAGCATAAAGCTGGTACAAACCGGCGGCAATTTATAAAAATTGCAGGCACAAAGAAGCCAAGGGGTGCAAAAACCAGGGTGTTGCCAAAAATATTTTTAAAGGCACCCCAAGAGGTAATGTTTGCAAAGTAGTAGCGTGTTACCGGGCCAAAAAGCTCAAAGTTCGCGTTTGTAAAACCCCTGCTTCGCAGGCGTTGTATCTCAAAAATGCGGGTGTAAAGCGGCGTTAGGCTGCCTGTAAATTTTACCGCCACCACCAAAAATAAAAAAATAAGGTAGCATGAAAAAAGAAGGTGTAACAGGGTACGCTTTTTACCCATTTAAGCTCCTTTCAAACAAGGCTGCGTTTTGCGGCGCCCGCCAAAAGTGGCATGCAAACCTGCAAAAAAGCCATGGCTGCACAGCAACCGCAGGGCTGTAGCGCCATGGCTTTTATTTTTATTGCTAGCCCATGCGGAAGGTATCACCGTTTAAAAGGCCGTCTTGAGACATCATGTTTTCAAGCACTTGAATGTCACTGGAGACGTCCAGCATGTCGTTTTGAAACAGTTGGTCCAGCTGGCGTTCAAAGCCCAGAACAAGGGCGTCCATTGTTTTTTCAATGCGGCTTTTGGCGGCAGATATATTCTCGCCGGATATGCCGGGTTTATCAAATTCACTGTAGGCGTTTAAAAGCTTTAAAGCGGTGGGCAGGTAATAGTCCATAAAGCTGCGCAGCTGGTTTGCCTTTGCAGGGTCTTTTTCAACCAAATCAAAAATTTTTGCGGTCACCTCTTCAAGGCGGTTAATTTTTGCGGTCATATCTTCGCCGGGTATGGCCTCGTTCACGGCACGCAACTGTTCTATAATAAGCTGGTATTCGGTTTTTGCCTCTGCAGTAGCTTGCTTTTGGGCTTTGGTGGGTGCTTCATTTTTAGGGGCGTCTGGGGCGGGGCCGCGCACAACAAGTGTTTGCGTGCGCATATCAAGGTATGCGTCCGGGCCAAACAGGCCTTTGTCAATGGCGCTTTCAAGGTCTTTACATGCGTCTGAAAAAGAGGTGGGCATGGATGCCGCAATGTCCGCAATGGCCATGTTGTCTTTAATGCCCACAATTGCTTTATATTTTTTCAGCTGCCGTTTGTTTTTGCGTATTTTGGCCGCTGCGGCAAGAGATGTAAAACCGCCGGCAAGCCACCCAGCTGAATAAAGAAGGTCGAATAAGTACGATTGGAAAAAGCCATAGCCGATCAACCAGCTTAAGCTTTCAACGGCCAGTGTAAATCCGACAATCAGAGCCAGTATACCAATGACGGTAAGGGGTATCTCCCAGCCGCCGGCATTTACATTTTTTTGGGCCTGTGCACGGCGTGCAGCGGTGCGGCCCGCCCCCCGTGAAGGGTATTTTGTGCCGGTTACGGTGGTTGTTTCAATTACACCGCCGCTTGCATTTTGGGCGTTTTGCCGCGCGGTGGTTTGCACACTTTTAAGCACGGCTAACACTACCCCAATTGGCCAGTAAAAAACAAAAGCCATGAAGATAATGCTGCCCGGAATATCTGCCAGCGGGTAATTGTTGTTGTTTTGCATAATAACCCCTTAAAATAACAATGTATAAGCACAAATAAAGCTACAAAGCCAAGTATAGCAAATATAGCTTAAAAAACAATTAGTAGAGCGTTAAAAATAAAAAACATAGCTAAAGCCCAATATACCATAAACAATGCTGTTTGTACAGCCTGCCGAAATAGCAGGGGTGGCAAGCGGCGCCTGTGGTGCAAAGGAATACGGTTGCAGCCTGCCAAAACAACCGGCAACAAGCGGCGCCATGTTGCCGGAGAATATGGCAACAGCATAACAAAATAATTGCGGTAACAAAAAATTTGTTTGCCATGTTTCAACATAGATACTGGGCCTTAAAACATTGTATACCTTGTGTTAAAAAAACATATTGGCAGGGGTAATTTTTCATGCTGTCGGTGGGCAAATGGTGGCAGCCACTTTGAGCCCGGCCATAGTTAAACACCGGGCAAACGCAGGCTTTGCGCCGTCATGCCTTCAGGTTTCTCTATGCCAAGAAGCTCCAGCACAGTGGGGGCAATGTTGCAAAGCGCACCACCGCTGCGCAAAGCGCAGCGATGCCCTGCCACAGCAAAAGGAACAGGGGTGGTGGTGTGGGCGGTAAAGGGTGTTCCGTCTTGCGCCAGCATTT
>JAVBRS010000084.1:0-3908 GCA_031547715.1 Oscillospiraceae bacterium | reverse complement strand
CACAACATAAAGTACTAAAATACGCGCAGGGGTAAGCTTGGTTAAATCTATTAAAATTTGGCCTACAACACAAATTAGGCCACCCACAACAAATGCCCAAAAATATTGCATAACTGCCCCCTTATACTTTTGCACTTATGTGCAAAAGGTGGGCTATTCCGGGTATGCTCTCACCTTGCTGCACGGTTATTGTGCTTAGCAATGCGCCTGTTGCAACAAATAAAATACTCTCTTCTTCACCTTTTTTCACTTTTGGCAAAATATGCCCGCATAGAACAGATGCCCCACACCCGCACCCGCTGGCCCCCGCCTGAACATGTTGGCGCGCTCTGTCAAAAATCATCAACCCACAATCCATGTGGTTGGGCAGTTTAATGCCGTGTTCGCGTTTTAACAGCTCCAAAAGGCACGCACTGCCCACCGCACCCAGGTCGCCTGTGTAAATTCTGTCGTAATCCTCCGGCTTAGAGGCGCTGTCTTTCAAAAAAGTGGCAATGGTTTGTGCAGCAGCCGGTGCCATTGCCGCCCCCATATTGTTTGCGTCGGTCACGCCAAGGTCTTCCACACGCCCAAAAGTAACCGCTTTAATAAACGGCGGTGCGCTGCCGGGCTCAACCATGCATGCCCCGCTGCCGGTAACCGTCCACTGGGCGGTAGGGGTGCGTTTGCCCCCGTACACCAGGGGGAAGCGGTATATGCGCTCTGCGGAGCAGAAGTGGCTGGAAGTTGCCGCAACTGCACGCCCTGCAAGCTTGCTGCTTACAAAACACGCCGCAAGGCCAAGGCTTTCCGCCATGGTGGAGCAAGCGCCGTAAAGCCCCAGGTATGGTATGCCAAGTTCACGTTGGCTGTACGCAGATGCCGTTGTTTGGTTCTCAAGGTCGCCGCAGAAGATGTAATCAATTTCATCCGGGCGCCTTTTTGCCTTTTCAAGCAATTTTTGAACTGTGCGCAGCTGCAGTGCAGCTTCCGCTTTTTCCCATGTTTTTTCGCCGAAAGTTGTGTCCGCATGGCATTCATCAAAACTTTCTTTCAGCGGCCCTTCGCCTTCTTTCTTGCCCACTATAGCGGCAAACATGGCTGCTGTTGGCGGGTTTTCAAAAAAAACTGTATCGCCTTTACGCATAGCACCCCCCTAACCTGTAAACGGGCGCAAAAAATAGTAAATTACGCCCCAAATAACGCTGGCAAGCATACCGTACACAATTACCGGCCCTGCAATAACAAACATTTTTGCGCCTACACCTAAAATAAAACCCTCAGCCTTAAACTCAATAGCGGGGCTAACCACTGCGTTTGCAAACCCGGTAATAGGCACAAGGGTGCCGGCCCCCGCCCTTTTTGCAATTTTTTGGTACCACCCAAGCCCGGTCAAAACGGCCGATAGCGCAACCAGCGTTGCGGATGTAAGCGAGCCTGCGTCGGTTAAAGTAAAACCGCGGCTCAGGTAAACTACCCTAAGCCCTTCGCCTAAAAGGCAAATGCCGCCACCAACAAAAAAAGCTATTAAGCAGTTTTTGAAAATGTGAGACTTCTCCGACTTTTCCATGTAAAGCTTTTCATATTCTTCTTTGGTTATTTTCACTTGCTCCCCTCCGTTCCTTTACATTGTTGCCAAAACCCTGCATATTATAAATAAAAGCAAAAATATAAACGTTTTTATAAGGCCCGCAGCAGTTATTTTTACTGTGTCATAGTATAAAAAACTTTAGCACAGTTTTCTGTTTTTCTTTTTCTGGTTTTGTGGTATAATAATAGTAAGTGCCAGCTAACCCCCTGGTTTTGAAAGGAGCATACCATGGAAACTTCCTCAAAACGTTACACCCTTGGTGAACAAATTTTTAACGCCGTAAGCCACGGCGTAGGCGCTGTTTTTGGGCTTATTGGCTCCAGTGTTCTTGTAACGCTGGCAATTTGTTATGCAGGCGGCGCCGCTGTTGCCGCCTGTTTGGTTTACGGTATTTCTCTTGTTTTGTTGTACACTATGTCAACCGTTTACCACGCCCTGCCGGACGGCAAGGCCGCGCGTGTAATGCGCGTGTTTGACCACTGCAGTATTTTTGTGCTTATCGCAGGCTCTTACACCCCGTTTACCTTAATTGCCTTGGGCGGCACCACAAAAGGCATAGCCCTTTCAATTGTTTTATGGGTTGCCGCAGTTTTTGGCATTGTGGTTAAGTGCTTTGGGGTTGACAGGTTTAAAAAACTTTCACTTGTGCTTTACCTTGCCATGGGTTGGGCGGCAGTTTTTGCCTTAAAAGATATTGTGCACGCCCTGCCTTTAAACGGTATTATTCTGCTTGCTGCTGGGGGCTTAGCCTACACCGTTGGTGTTTTGTTCTATATTCAAAAAAACCACCGCTACATGCATGCAGTTTGGCATTTGTTTGTTTTGGCCGGCAGTGTGCTGCATTATTTTTGTGTGGTTTTATACGTTTTACCGCTTGCTTTTTAAGGTAGCCGCTTGCTTTTTGTGCCGCCAGTTTGGTATAATTTGTTTTTAAAATTCACGGGCTGCACCGCCCCCACCAAGAGAAGCAGACGCCATGAACGTTGTATACAGCGGCAAAACCAAAGATGTTTTTGCACTTGAAAACGGCAATTACCTTTTACATTTTAAAGATACCGTTACCGGTGTAGACGGCGTGTTTGACCCCGGCGCAAACACTGTAGGCCTTAGCATTGCGGGCATTGGGTTTTCCAACCTGCGTGTTTCTGTTCTTTTTTTCGAAGAGCTGGCCCGCCGTGGCATAAAAACCCATTACGTTAAAGCAGATTTTGAAAAAGCAACCATGGAGGTGCTGCCCGCAACACCTTTTGGAAAAGGGCTTGAAGTTATATGCCGTTACCGGGCGGTGGGCAGTTTTTTGCGCCGCTATGCGGACTATGTGCAGGAAGGGGCACCGCTGCCCGCTTATGTTGAGTGCACCTTTAAAAACGACGCCCTGGGTGACCCTTTGGTTACAGGTGAAGGGCTTGAAGTGCTTGGTGTTATGAGCAGCGAAATATTTGCTGAATTAAAAACCCGAACACAGGAGATTGCCGGTGTGGTTAAAGAAGTTTTGGCCGCAAAAGGGCTTGAGTTGTATGACATTAAATTTGAATTTGGCTACTCAGCGGGTGAAGTAATACTGATAGATGAAATTGCCTCCGGCAATATGCGTGCATATAAAAACGGCAAGGTGGTTGCCCCGGAAGAGTTAAGCCGTATTATGCTGGGTGAATAATTTTTTAAAAAGTGCATGTGCCCACACTTAAAAAGCCCTTAAAGCACACAGTTTTTAAATTACCTTTTATATAAAAAACCATAAAAGGGCAGCCCTGTGGCTGCCCTTTTATGGTTTTTTCAAACTGTTTTTTACAAAATTTCAGTTTATGGTTAAAGGCGCTTTAGGGCGCCGAATGTTGCAAATTTTATGCTTTGTATGGCATTTTAAGAGCTTTGTGTTATAATGTTTGTGTTTCCTTTTAGTTGGAGGGTTGCCTGAGAGGTCGAAGGTGCGAAACTCGAAATCATGTGACAATGCCGTAAAATTGAATAATCCTTACATGGAGAGGTATCGAAGTGGTCATAACGGGGCTGACTCGAAATACTGTCGGCAACTAAGCAAGTTTTTTACTGAAAACCCTGTGTTCATGCGGGTTTGAGCGGTATCGCTCAAGAAAGTTTTTTTCGTTTTCTTTCCTGCTTTTCTATCTGTTGTCGGAGGAAAGCAAGATTGAAATATATAGGGAGAGGTTTCGAAGCGGTCATAACGGGGCTGACTCGAAATCATGTGACATCTCCGCAAAATTGAATAATCCTTACATGGAGAGGTATCGAAGTGGTCATAACGGGGCTGACTCGAAATACTGTCGGCAACTAAGCAAGTTTTTTACTGAAAACCCTGTGTTCATGCGGGTTTGAG
>JAVBRS010000088.1:0-5296 GCA_031547715.1 Oscillospiraceae bacterium | reverse complement strand
GAAAAAGAGGTGCTTTTTGCCCTTGGCGGCTACCCTGTTTTTGTTAAACCTGCAAACGCCGGCTCTTCGGTGGGCATTACAAAAGCCAAAGATGCAGACGGCTTGCGCACCGGGGTTGCCCTTGCCCTTGCAAATGATTACAAGGTTATTTTTGAAGAGGCCATAGACGGCCAGGAAATTGAGTGCGCAATTTTGGGCAATGAATCACCAATGGCATCCGTTCCCGGCGAGATTGTATCGTCCTCTGACGAGTTTTACGACTATGACGCAAAATACCTTTCAGGGGCCAGCACGGAAATTATACCTGCACCCCTGCCACAAGAAAAGCTGAAAGAAGTGCAGGATATGGCCATTGCCGCATACACCACCATGGGCTGTGCAGGCCTTACCCGTGTAGACTTTTTTGTGGAGCGCGGCAGCGGCCGTGTACTTATTAACGAGCTAAACACGCTGCCCGGTTTTACCCAGTTCAGCATGTACTCGAAACTGATGGCGGCAAGCGGTGTTACATACCCCGAAGTTATTGACCGTTTGATTGACCTTGCCTTTGCAAGACAGGAGGGTAATAATGGCTGACAAAAGGCCTATAGGCATATTTGACTCCGGCCTTGGCGGGCTTACGGCGGCAAAGGAAATTTTGGCCCTGCTGCCGAATGAAGACGTTGTATACCTTGGCGACACCGCAAGAATGCCCTACGGCGTGAACACCCGTGACACGCTAATACGCTACACCGAAGATGACATTGCTTTTTTAATGGGCCGCGATGTAAAGATGATTTTAGCCGCCTGCGGTACAGTTTCCTCCAACTACCCGGAGCAGCTTGCCGCAATGCTGCCGGTGCCGTACACAGGGGTTATAACCCCCGCTGTTAACGCCGCTTTGGCCGCCACCAAAACAGGGCGCATTGGCCTTATTGCAACCACCGCCACAGTGCGCAGCGGCGCTTTTAACAAAGCTTTTACCGCAGCTGCACCTGGTGTGAATTTGGTGTGCAATGCCTGCCCCACCTTGGTTACGTTAATTGAAGACGGGCACATTTCCAGTGACGATTTAATTATTACCGAAGTTACAAAAGAGTACCTGCAACCGATTAAAGCAGCAGATGTTGATGTGTTGGTGCTTGCGTGCACGCATTTCCCCATAATTTCAGCTGTGATACAGGAAATTATGGGCGACGGCGTAACGCTCATCGACTCCGGCAAGGAGGCGGCAAAGTTAGTTGGCAAAACCCTTGAAGAAAAAGGCCTTGCCACAGACAACCCCGCCGCCGGCAACGCCCGCTTTTATGTTAGCGCCAAACCTGAAAATTTTGAGACATTGGCAAGGTTGTTTTTAGGAACAGACAAAGCTTTGCAGGTAGAGAAAATAACCTTGGGTGAATGATGAAAGAAGATTATATAATTAAAATAACCGGCAGCCAAAAGTTGGATGATGAGTTGGAGGAAATTGACCTTACCACCAAGGGCAATTTTGCAAAGCGCGGCGGGTGCTATTACATTACCTACAAAGAGAGTGAAGCCACCGGTTTTGCCGGCTGCACCACTACACTGAAGGTTGACGGCCAGCGCAAAGTCACCCTTTTGCGCTACGGCGCCACGGAAAACCAAATGGTGGTTGAACCGGGGCAACGCAATCTCTTCCATTACAACACCGCTTACGGCAGCATGCTTTTGGGTGTTTGGGCCCACACCATTGAAACAAAACTTGATGAAAACGGCGGCCAGCTGACATTTTCATACAGCCTTGACCTCAACGCAGAAACGCTCTCACACAATGAAGTTGTTGTGCAGGTGCGGCGAAGCTGAAGGCCTGTTTTCACCTGCCCATGCCGTTTTACGCTTTGTTCAACGCACAAACAGCTGCTGTTTCAGCCTGCTGCGTATTATAATAGCATTTGCTTTTGCACTGAGGCCGTTTTTTGAGGTGGCACAAGTTGTGTAGTGAGACGATTGCTACAGAATAACTGCAATTGCAATATTTAACCCGGAAAGGAAAGGGCCGCCGTGAAAAGCTTTGATGAAGATTCCGAATGGTATTACATTCTAAAGTTTTGCAAAACTATTCTTCTTACTGTTTTTGGTGTATTCTTCTTTTTAATAGCGGTGCTTATTAATAGCGCCCTGAGCAACAAATAACAAAACCGCAAATTTGCGCCGGCATTTGCGCCAGTAAAGCGCTGCCGGCACTTAAAGCTATTACAATTCAAGTTTTTAATTTCAGCTTGCCTGCTGCTTGCCTTACCTGTTTTTTGCCGGCTTTCTACTTTAGTAATTACCGCATTTTATTTGCCCAGGCATTATTTAAATTTGTGTTTTATATTATATTTGATATTTTTTGCTAAAAGCAATTTGTAACCAGCTACATTCATGGTAAAGGCCGCCGCTGCGGCAAAGTGCCATAAGCCGTTTAAATACATTTTAGGAGCAACAAAAGTGAACTTTGATAATTTTGACGCTGTGGCAGCCGCCGAAGCAGAACTTTGCACCATTATTAACGCAGCCCTGCAAAAGGCAACCGCTGCCGGCACACTGCCCGGCGCCCCGGCACCCGCCTTTGTGGTGGAGATACCCGCAGACACTGCAAACGGTGACTTTGCCACAAATGTGGCCATGGTTGGCGCAAAGGCGTACCGCCTGCCGCCTGCAAAAATTGCCGCCGCCATTGTGCAGCAGCTTAATTTAACCGGCACCCGTTTTAATAAAGTTGAAGTTGCCGGCCCGGGGTTTATTAACTTTTTTTTAAACCAGCAGTATTTTGAAGATGTTATAACCGCCGCTTTGACACTTGAGGAAAACTACGGCCGTACAAATTACGGCGGCGGTGAAAAGGTAAATGTTGAATTTGTTTCCGCAAACCCTACAGGGCCTATGCACCTTGGCAACGCCCGTGGCGGCGCCCTTGGCGACTGCCTTGCAGCCACCATGGAATGGGCCGGCTACAACGTGACAAGAGAATTTTTAATAAACGACGCCGGCAACCAAATTGTTAAGTTTGGGCATTCACTTTCCGCCCGTTATATGCAGCACTTTTTGGGCGAAGAAAGCCACCCTTTCCCTGAAGACGGGTACCATGGTGCAGATATTACGGCGCTGGCGGAAGATTACATTGCAGAATACGGCAATGCGTTGCTTAACACTGGCGAAGATGAGCGCGCCGCTGCCCTTGCCGCCTACGCCCTGCCCACAAACATAGCGGCAATGAAAGCCGCCCTGCAAACCTACAACATAAACTATGACGTTTGGTTTAGCGAGCAGACGCTGCACGACAGCGGCGAGGTTGACGCAGCGGTTGAAAAGCTTACCGCACGGGGGTACACATACACACAAGACGGCGCGCTTTGGTACAAAGCAACGGCCTTTGGCGCCGAAAAAGATGAAGTGCTGGTGCGCCAAAATGGTATACCAACCTATTTTGCGGCAGACATTGCCTACCACTACAACAAATTTGCCGTGCGTGGCTTTGAGCGCGCAATTGACATTTGGGGCGCCGACCACCACGGCCATGTTGCCAGAATGAAAGGGGCGATGGACGCCATTGGTCTTGACGGCAGTAAGCTTGATATTGTGCTTATGCAACTTGTGCGCCTTACCCGCGGCGGCGAACAGGTGCGCATGAGCAAACGCACCGGCAATGCCATTACATTGGTAGATTTGCTGGAAGAAGTGCCGATTGATGCCGCCCGTTTCTTTTTCAACCTGCAGGGCCCCGGCAGCCAGATGGATTTTGACCTAGACCTGGCTGTGGCGGAAAATGCCGAAAACCCGGTTTACTATGTGCAATATGCACACGCCCGCATATGCAGCCTTATAAAAACGCTTGCGGCAGAAGGGGCTGTTTTTAAGGGTGCACAGGGGCTTAATTTAAGTTTGCTGCGCCACCCCACCGAAGTTGAACTAACCCGCCACATTTCTTACCTGCCGGGGGAGATAAAGGCGGCAGCCCGCACCTATGACCCTGCGCGTATTACCCGCTTTGCAATTGACCTTGCAACACTTTACCACAAAATGTACGCTGCCTGCCGTGTTAAAGGCGAGGACGCAGCCCTGCAACAGGCCCGCCTTGCCTTAACCATTGCAACCCGCACAGCCATTGCCAACTGCCTGCGGCTTTTAAAGGTGTCTGTGCCGGAAAGTATGTAGCAACCCTTTCCTATTCGGCCGCATAAAAGTGCAACTGCAATTTTACCCTTGCCCGGCAACAGCTGCAGCTTGCGCCATTTGCCATTGGCCTTCACTTTGTTTTGCGGCACCCTGTTACTTTTAAAGCCTGTGCCCTGCTTGCATGCAATGCATAAAAATACAAAAACACTTGCTTTTTTATGCCGTACAGGTATACTTATTTGAATAACAGCTTAAAAACCCGCCCTTGCCCATGCACCTTACATTTAAAAAAACTGTGGCACCTGCCGCAGTTTTTTAATAAAAATCTATGAAAGGAAGGCTCCAACATGAAAAGACCCCTCGTTCTCGTCTCTGGAATGTCTGGCTCTATTGACCTTGGCCCCGGGCTCACATTCCCAACTTACCTAAACACCGCATGGTGTTTTGAGGCCGTTGAAGAAGCAGGCGGCATACCCCTACTAGCCCCATTTTTGAAAGAAGAAGCCGCCATAGAACAGCTGGTTGCTGCGGCTGACGGCATTTTTATTACCGGCGGTGAAGATATTGAACCGAAACGGTATGGTGAAGAGCGAGAACCTTTTTGCCAGGATGTTTGCCTTCCCCGTGACGAATTTGAATTTAAAGTTATTAAACATGCCCTTGCCATGAACAAACCCACACTTTGCATATGCAGGGGCAGCCAGCTGCTAAACGTGGCACTTGGCGGCACACTTTACCAAGACATTGCCACACAGGCCCCCGGCAGCCTTGACCACGTTGCCTACGGAAGTTTGCGTGAGGAAACCGCCCACACTGTTGCCATTGAAGAGGGCAGCATTTTGCACAAGGCGCTTGGCAAAACCACCCTTGGCACAAACAGCGGCCACCACCAGGCAGTTAAAGACCTTGCCCCCGGCCTTACCGTAATTGCCAAAACTGAAGACGGCATTGTAGAGGCAACCCAGATGAATGACAAACGTTTTGTGCTTGGCTGCCAGTGGCACCCGGAAATGATTGAAAACAGCGAGCAGTACCACAAAATTTTTGATGCCTTTGTTGCCGCTTGTAAAGAGTAATTTTAAAATACCGCCTAGCGCACCATTGCCACAGCTACAACTGGTGTAATGCTTTTGCACTACACAGCTGCATTTTTAAAAACGCACTTTACCGCTAAAATAACTTACGCACTGCAGCT
>JAVBRS010000194.1:0-2628 GCA_031547715.1 Oscillospiraceae bacterium | reverse complement strand
TACAACCTGCAAATGTAACCGTTTCAGCATCTCTACAGTTTCTTCAGCACTTACATTTTCTGTATCTTTTATCAGTTCACTCAGTGTTTGGCCCTGGCCAAACACTGTTTCTGAAAATGCCCAACTATCCATGGCAGAAAGTGAATCCTCCACACTTTGGATGTTGTTTATTAAGCTTCTTTTTGCATTTGCCAACTCTTCTTCAGTAATGCCGTTTTTTACAAGGTGGTCAAGCTCTTTTAAAATTGCCTCTTTTGCAAAAGCTGCTTTTTCATGTTCCACACCGCTATCTACCCGCACTGCCGTGCTGGATGCTAAAAAATTTGCCGCACAATAATAGCAAAGGCTTTGTTTTTCTCGCACATTCATAAACAGGCGTGATGTAGGGCTGGAGCCAAAAACAGCCATTGCCACACGCATAACAGCGCGTTCATGCCCTTGCAGCGGCTGCCCGGCTGTAAAAAACATACACAGTTTCCCCTGTACCGTATCCATATTTTCTGTGTATTCAAAAACAGGCTTTTCATCAACCGCACCGGCAGGCTGTACCGCTAAAGGGGTACGGGGCATATTTGCAAAAGTTTTTATCAATATATCTTCAACTAAAGTTGTGTCGCACCCGGCGGCCACAACTTCAATCTGGGCTGTATTAACCATGGTTTCATACAATTTATACAACATTTCCCCGGTTACACCACTTATTTCCTGCAGGTACCCGAGGCGCTCAACGTCAAACCGGCTGCCCGCAAAAAATTGGCGGGCGGCTTGCCGTATGCAATAACTGCGTTTCTCGTTCATTTCGGCGGCTATCAAGTCTTCAAGCTTTTGCTTTTCAATGTCAACTTCATCACGGTTAAAGGCACCATTTTGCACCGCCGGGCGCAGGGCAACACCAAGTAACAACTCTGTGTACTCGGCGCTAAGTGCCTCGCCGCCGGGGGCAAATTTATCTTGTATGCCACTTACAGCCACGCTAAACACATTGTTGCTGCCGTTAATAAAATGGTCAACGGAAAGTGATGCACCGTAAAGCTTTGCCAATTTTATAGAAAGCCTGGTTGGGTCCGGGCAATCTTTGTAGCCACGCCCCATTACCATTGGCAGCAGCGCCGTTGCCGTTGCTGTTTCCTTCCTGGCCGGGGTAACAAAATAAATTGAGATACGTGCCCGCTTAAATTTATCAGCCGTGAGGCTGTGCAACCGCAAGCCCGGTGCAATAGTTTTTACCTGCATACCTGCTCCTCAAATTCTATATTTATGTTTTACAACAGTGTTTGAACGTAAACATATGTTTAACATTATACTTTAAAAGCTATTTTGGCGCAACCTTAAAAGGGTAGTATTCGCCAATGTTAACTTTGTATTCCGCCGCCATGCCCAAAAAGTTGCCCAGCGCAATTTTTGGCTTTGCTGTAAGTTTTGCCTGTTTTAATTTAAACAAACGGCACAAAAAAATAAAGGCGCAAAATGCAACCTTTATTTTATAAATACACAAAATAATGTGCCGATAATTTTATTTAACCTACATGCAAAAAATATATGTAAATTTGCATTTTGCAATTACTGCTCAGCAGTTAACCTAATTAAAAAATGTACCGTGCACAGCCTGCACCGCAATGTCTGCCTGCGCTTTATCTACCAGAACTGAAATTTTAATTTCACTGGTGGAAATAAGCTGTATATTCACGCCCATTTCCGCCAGGGCTTTAAACATGGCAGCGGCAACCCCCGGCCGGCTTTGCATACCACCGCCAACAACGCTAACTTTTGCAACATCGGTGTTACAAATTATTTCGCCGTAACCAATTTCTTCCTTTTTGGCGTACAGCGCAGCAAGTGCACGCTCTTTTTCAACTTTTGTCACAGTAAAAGTAATAGCAGGTTCGCTTTCTACCCTGGCAAGTGTTATAAGGTCAACATTTATATTTTCTTCATTCATTATTTCGAAAATTGTGCTGGCCACGCCCGGGTTATCCGGCAGGGCTAGCAAGGTAATTGCTGCAACGTTAATGTCTTTTGCCACCCCTGTTACCAGCAAGTTCTCCACCTCTAATACCTCCTTCACAATTGTGCCCGGCACCTGTTTTATGCTGGAAAGCACTTCAACTTGCACACCGTATTTTTTTGCAATTTCCACAGAGCGGTGGTTTAGCACTTTAGCACCTAAAGCTGCCAACTCCAACATTTCATCGTATGAAATTTTTTCAAGTTTTTTCGCCGTCGGCACTATATTGGGGTCGGTGGTATACACCCCTTCAACATCTGTGTAAATAAGGCACCGCTGGGCGTTAAGCGCTGCCGCCAGCGCAACCGCACTGGTGTCAGAGCCGCCGCGCCCAAGTGTGGTTATATTACCCAGCCCGTCAACACCTTGAAAACCGGCAACCACAACAATATTTCCGCTCTCAAGTTCCTGCATTATTCGTTTTGCATCAAGGTTTTTTATACGGGCTTTGGTGTAACTGCTGTCGGTTTCAAAACCGGCCTGCCAACCAACTAGCGAAACCGCTTTTTCCCCAATCTCCCTTAAGGCAATAGCCAAAAGCGCAGCCGCAGCTTGCTCACCTGTGGCCATAAGCACATCCATCTCCCTGCCCGGGGCTGCAGGGGAAATCTCGTTTGCTTTTT
>JAVBRS010000095.1:0-6262 GCA_031547715.1 Oscillospiraceae bacterium | reverse complement strand
AAACCGCTTGCTAAGCCCTGCGGCCATAATCAACCGGCTTTGCTTTTTGTTTGCCGTTTTTTGCCTTGCCCTGTAATTCAGGCACCGGTTTTACATCATTTTTAGGGGGCCTTGGGGCGTTGCGGCTCTCTTTATCCTCTGTGCCTTGCGGGTTGCCGGTTTTAAAGCGGCGCATTCCTGCTTTTGCCATTAAATCACCTCAGGTATAGTATGGCGGCAAAATTAACACATATTCCGGCTTGCACTGCGCCTGGTAAACAAACTGCTATGCAAGCTGTTAGCGGCAATATTTATTGGCGAAGTTGCAGATAAACTGCATGAAAACAAAAGCACTTCGTATTTAAACGGCAATAACCCAATGGGTTGCGGCATGTTAAAAGTGCAATAACCTTTAAAAGGCGCAACCGTTTAAAACTGCAGGCGCGCTGTTGCAACCTGCCATAAATGGGCGTTTTAAAGCGTAAAAGCAGCCTGCGAAAGAGCTTGTATTTTGTATGCTTATAGTGCTATTATTGTGTAAATACGCCAACTTCGCACAGCAGCAAGAAGAAAAACAGTGAAATTCGCATTAAATGGCAAAAATTTCATAGAAAGAATGAGCTTTAGCATATGTTGAGAACAATTAAAAGCATAAAGGCTAAAATAAGCAGCTTTATAAACGGTTTGGGGCTTAGCGTGCGCACAAAGCTGGTAGTTGTTTTTCTTTTTGTAGAGGTTTTACCGCTTGTTCTTTTAACCTTTATTGCATGGCGGCAATATGTGGCCCTTGGCACAATGCTGCAAGACAATGTTTTAGAGGACTCCACCGCGGCGCTAAATGCCAGTGCGGTTGAAAATATTGAGCGCCTGACAACGGATACTGCCCGGCGTGTGGCAGATTTTTTGTACGACAGAGACGACGACATTCTATACCTTGCAGCAATGGCGCCCGATGAAGAGGTTTACCGCAACTTCATTGAAACAATGCAAAGTGCAGTTATTGATACCGGCGAATGGATACTTGCCGAGGGCGGTGAAAAATGGGTGCGCGCAGACGAGCAAACGCCAACCGCCGGCGGGGGTATTTCCACCAACACTGAAAATAACGACATGGGCGGTTTCCATTACAGGCAACCGGAAACGTATACCACACACCTAATTCCTATTTACGATGAAATTACTTTTATAGACTTAAGCGGCCAGGAGATTATCAAGGTTGTTGCTTCCGGCTCTACAAAAGAAAATTACCCGTTGAGCCCTGTACTTAAAGATGTTTCGGTGAAAAGCAACACCTATGTGAGGGCGGAAACTTATTTTGAACACTTGGTTGCTTTAAAGCCAGGTGAAATTTACGTTTCAGATGTTATCGGGGCTTATGTTGGCTCAAATTATATTGGCATGTACACGCCAAAAGTAGTTGCTGAGGCCGCCAAAAGCCGCGGTTACGACATTGAATACGACCCTGAGGCGCAAGCGTACGCAGGGCGTGAAAACCCTTACGGGCAGCGGTTTGAGGGTATTATACGTTGGGCCACGCCTGTTACAAATACCAGCGGCGATATTATTGGGTATGTGACATTTGCTTTAAACCATGACCATATAATGGAATTTGTTGACCATATCACACCCATGACAGAGCGTTACACTGAAATGCCAAGTGCCTTTGAAGGTAACTACGCCTTTATTTGGGACTACCAGTGCCGCAATATATGCCACCCGCGCCACCACTCTATTGTGGGTTACAACCCAATTACCGGTGAGCCGGAGATACCCTGGCTGGAAACGTCAATTTACCAGGGGTGGGTTGCAAGCGGCTTGGCGAAATGGACAGATTACGTTAAAGGCGTGCCTGTTTTTGACAGCCAGTCTCGCAGCAAGAAACCGGCGCCTGAGCTTACGCAGGCCGGCCTTGTGGGGCTGGACGGCCGCTATTTGAACAATGCACCGCAGTGCACCGGCTGGATGGACCTCACAAAAGATGGCGGTTCAGGCTCTTTTTACATATTGTGGAGCGGGCTTTATAAATTAACTACAGCGGGGGCAATTCCTTACTATACCGGGCAGTACGCCCCAAGCGCAGCCAACGCTTACTCTTTGCGGGGCTTTGGAATTGTTACCATTGGCGCCGGCCTTGACGACTTTACCCGCCCCGCCGTTGAGAGTGGCATACGCATTGAAGAAGCAGTTAAAGAGAGCAGCAAAAGCACCTACGGCCAACTTATAGGCATTACTGCACTGCTGGTGGTGCTGGTTATTATTATTGCCGTTTGGATAGCCTCATGGCTTACAAACAGCATACAAACCCTTGTAAACGGCATTTCCCGTTTCCGCAGGGGCGAGCGCCAGTTTCGCTTTAAGGCAAAAAATAAAGATGAGTTTGGTATTTTGGCAGACGCCTTTGACGCAATGGCACAAAGCGTTGAGACCAGTGCACAAGGTGCCCTTAGCATTATAGATTTAAACGGCAACATTGTTTACATGAACAAAGCGGCAATGGGCTTATGTGAAATTGCCAGCCTTGAGGGGGTTGTTGGCACAAGCTACTGGGCCAACAGCATTTATGCAAGAGGCAGCGAATATGACCCGGTGGCAGCGCTTGAGACAGACCGAGAAGTTGAAACCCTGTATTTGCAAAGTAAAGGTTTATACCTGCGCGGAAGTGCAAGGCACCTTTACGGCCAAGATGGAAAAGAGCAGGGGTATATTGTAATGACCACAGATATAACTGAGGTTGTGCGCCAGCAATTGCAGGCAGAGGAACAACGTATCCTGCTGGACAAAATTTTCTCATCCTCGCCGGATTTGATTTGGTACTTAAATGAAGACGGCAAATACCTTACTGTTAACCCTCGCTTTGCATCGGTGCTTGGCAGCCGGCCGGAGGACTTTGTAGGCCGCACCACAAGTGAATTGTTCCCTGCCATTTTGGCAGAGCGTTTCACGAGAAGTGATACAGCTGCAATAAATGCTATGGTGCCAATGTACAGTGAAGAGAGCATAACCTTTGCAGACGGCCACACAGAAGCACTTGATATTGTACGCACCCCACTTACTGACAACTTTGGAAAATTAATTGGAATTTTGGGTTTTGCAAGAGATGTGACCGCCCGCGTTAAGGCGGAAGCTGAGCTGCGCAACACCCAGATAGATTTAGAACAGGCGGTTAACGACGCAAATGCGGCCAACCAGCATAAAGGCGAGTTTTTAGCCCGCATGAGCCATGAAATACGCACCCCGATGAATGCGATAATTGGCATAACCAATATTGTATTGCGAAAAATTGGCCCGGTGCAGGAAGGCAGCAACGAGGCCGAAGTTAAAAATTATGTTGAGCAAATTGAAGTATCCTCTAAGCACCTTTTGGGCCTTTTGAATGATATTTTGGACCTTTCAAAAATTGAAGCAGGGCGCATTGAAATGGTGGAAGAGACCGTAGACCTTGCGAAACTTATGAAAACGGTTGAGGATATCATTCAGCCGCGCTGTGCCGAAAAGCACATTGAATTTGTGACAGAGATAGACATTTTCAAGCCGCGCACATTCCTTTCAGATTCACTTCGCCTGCGGCAGGTACTTATAAACCTTTTGGGCAATGCGGTTAAGTTTACGCCGGAAGACGGCACAATTACCTTCACCGCAAAAAAGCTGGAACAAGGTGACGGCAAAACCCATGTGCGCTTCGCAGTGAAGGACACCGGGATAGGTATATCAGATGAGATGCGCGCAAGTATATTCCAGGCATTTGAGCAGGGCGGCAGCAACATTTCACGCCAGTACGGCGGCACCGGCCTTGGGCTTGCCATAAGCCGCAATATTGTGCAGCTTATGGGCGGCAACATTGAGGTGGAGAGTGAGCTTGGCAAGGGCAGCACATTCTATTTCAGCATTTGGCTGCAAGAGGTTGAGGGCACCAAGCAGGAGGCATTAGCCCAAACCAACACTAGCAATGTGTTTAGAGAAAAACGCATGCTGCTTGTAGATGACGTTGAGATTAACCGAATGATTGTGAGCGCCATGCTTGAAGAGACCGGCATTGAAGTGGACGAAGCGGCAAACGGAAAAGAAGCCGCTGAAATATTTGCCAAATCACCTGCTTATTACTACGACATTATTCTGATGGATGTACAGATGCCGGTTATGGACGGGTATGAATCGTCGCGGGCGATAAGGGCGATGAAAAGGGCGGATGCAAATGCGGTGCCAATTATTACCCTAACGGCAAACGCCTTCCAGGAGGATATTGAAAAAGCCCTGGAAAGCGGAATGAATGCCCATATTTCAAAGCCGGTTGAGATGGACCATTTGTTGGAGGTGCTGTTTAGGTACCTGCCGCCAAGGGGTTAGATAATTTGCAATAAAATACCCTACATCTGCAAATTGGGCCGCCAGGAATAATAAATAAACAAAATACCCCCGTGCAGTAAATGTGAACTGCACGGGGGTATTTTATAAATTTTTATCTGCAAGGCTAAAATGCAGGTGCGGTTACTATATTGCTTGCGCTGGCTGCAAAAGGCGTTAAAGCACCAGTAAAACATCCTTTTTGCCTGAGAAATTGGCTATCAGCTCCTCAGTGTGCGCCCAAAAACCGGCGGCCTTAATGTCTACTGCGCCGGTGGGGCAAACATGGGCACAGCTGCGGCAACGTATACACTTTTCAGGGGCAATATCATAAATATTTGCAGGGTTAATTGCGCCGGTGGGGCAGGCGGCGGCGCAGGCGCCGCAGTTTATGCAAAGGGCACTTTCAACCACCGGGCAAACAGGCGCCGGGGTGGGTATCACAGGCGTGCTTGGTGCATTTGGGGTAAAAAGGCGGTATGGCCGCTGGCCTGGTATTGCGCCTGTGGCCAAGGCAGTTGCAGGGCCGGCGGTTAGTTTTGCCGCAATTCTTTCACCAAAAGTTTTGGCCAGGGCTAAATCGGCGGTGTCGGGGCGGCCGGTTGCAAGCTTGCTTGAAAAAGAGTGTTCACCCAAAAAGGCAGCGGCGGCAACCGGCACAAAGCCCTGCTCGGTAACAATGTCCTCCAGCTCCACCAAAAAGTCATCATAATGGCGGTTACCATAAAGGCCAACAACGGCACAAGCAGCACCGCCGCCTTGCAGGGTGCGCAGGTACGGCAGCACTACACCCGGTATGCGGCCCCTGTAAACGGGCAGGCCTATAATAACAAAATCTTCCGGGCCAAAAGCGGGTGTGTGTGTGGCTGATGCAAGCTTTGTAAAGTTGTATACCGTGGCAGGCGCACCAACACCTGCCGCAATGGCGGTTACTACCTTTTCTGTTGTTTTTGTTGGGCTGAAGTAGATTATAGCTGTTTTTTTCACCTTCATAATAGCCTCCTTCAAGCAGTTAATTCGGCTGTTTTTATTTTTAGTGTAGCCCCGGTGTTTTTATTTGTAAAGTAGCCACTTTATTGAGAGCAATACACCAAAAAGTAAGAAAAGGCAATGTGATGAAATGTATGAGGCAGTTGTAAAAAAAGTTTCAAACGCTTATTATAAATTTATAGTTTACAGGCGGAGGTACTTTTTGAAATACGCATTTTGGCAGCATTTTAGAACTGTTACGCGGCATAGGCATATGGTAATGGTACACTGTTTCAAAGCTGGCATACCGTTGCAGGGGCTTTTGCATGACATTTCAAAATATAGCCCCGGAGAGTTTTTTGTAAGCGCAAAATTCTACCAGGGCAACCGCAGCCCAAATGAAAAGGAGCGGGAAGAAAAGGGCTATTCAACTGCGTGGATACACCATAAAGGCCGCAACAAGCACCATTTTGAGTACTGGACGGATTACAGCCCGGTTGAAAAAGGGCTTGCAGGGGTTGAAATGCCGGTGCGCTATGTGGCGGAGATGTTTTGCGACAGGGTTGCCGCAAGCAAAACCTACCGCGGCGCTGCGTATAAGCAAAGCGACCCTGAAACATATTTTTTAGGGGCAAAAACACCACGCCTTATTAACCCAAGAACGCAGGCACTTTTAGGCTTTTTGGTAAAAATGCTTGCGAATGAAGGCGAAAAAACCACATTTGCATACCTGCGCAAGCTGGTGCGCAGCGGCAGCTACCCGCCTTTTTTGCAGGAAGATAAAGCACTGAGTAAAAAATAACACTTGTGCCGTGTGTTAGCGCTAAATTGTTACAAAAAGTTGTAAAATGTGGTATTATTTAAACAGCAACTGTAAAATGCCTTATGGAGGAGAAGTTATGAATTTAAACGGGGTAAAGGTTAAACAGCCTTTTAATTTTAAAAAACTAGTGACAACCCAGCTGCTGCCTGT
>JAVBRS010000172.1:0-5529 GCA_031547715.1 Oscillospiraceae bacterium | reverse complement strand
GCAGGGCAAAAAGTTTACACGTTTTTTTGCGGTGTGCATTTTTTTGCCGCTGGCCCCGGATGATTTTTTGTGTTACCTTGCAGGCCTTAGCGACATGAATTTAAAAACCTTTACAATCATCATTCTTCTCGGTAAACCCTTTGGTATTGGCATGTACAGCTTTGCACTGGTTACATTGTTTAACATTGCAAAAACATTACTGTAAACAAATGCCGGCAAGCTTATATGCAGGTGCGCGCAAAGCGCAGAAAGGCGAAACTTAAAATGAAAATTTTACTGTACAACGGTGGCGAAAAAATTATGCACAAAAGCGGCGTTGGCAGGGCAATGGACCAGCAGAAAAAAGCGCTTAGCGACGCTGGTGTTGCATATACACAAGACAGCACAGATAGTTATGACGTGGTGGACCTGAATACAATTCTGCCGGATTCGCTTTTTCAGGGCGTAAAAGCCAAAATAACCGGGCGCAAGGTGGTGTACCATGGCCACTCCACCGAGGAGGACTTTAAAAACTCATTTATTGGCACAAATTTAATGGCGCCGTTTTTTAAACAGTGGCTGCGCGTTTGCTACGGCACCGCAGACGCTGTGGTTGCCCCTACACCTTATGCGCAAAAATTGCTGGAAGGGTACGGAATAAATACCCCCATTTACAGCATTTCCAACGGGGTTGACACAGCGTATTACACACATAGCAATGAGGACCGCAAGGCATTCCGCAAAAAATACGGTATAAGAGATAATGAAAAAGTGGTGCTTTCGGTTGGCCTGTGCATTGAGCGTAAGGGTATTTTTGATTTTGTAGCCCTGGCGGAGATGTTGCCACAGCACCAATTTTACTGGTTTGGTGAAGCTGGCCCCCTTGTGCCGGCGCAGGTACACTCCCTTATAAAAAATGCCCCCGGCAACTGCCATTTCCCGGGCTATATTGAGCGGGAAGAAATTAAGCAAGCGTACAGCGGTGCAGATGTATTTTTGTTTTTGACCCACGAAGAAACTGAGGGTATGGTATTGCTTGAGGCCCTTTCAATGGAGATACCGGTGCTGGTGAGGGATATACCAATTTACGAAGATTGGCTTAGAAAAGACGTGGACGTTTACAAAGCAAAAGAGCTGCCGGAATTTTACGAGGCCCTGAAAGGCATGCTGGAGGGTGAAAAACCAAGGCTTACAGCAAGCGGCCGCCTTGTGGCAGAAGAACGCAGCATTTTAAACACCGGCAAAAAGCTTAAGGTTGTTTATGAAAGTGTTATTAAACCAAGCTAAATATCAGAAAAGCAAAAGCAGGGCAAATGCCCTGCTTTTTTGCAAACCCGGCGTTTTGCAGGCGGCTTTAAATTTTGCAGCCAATACATGTAAAACTTGCATGGTAAAAACCGGCAACAAGGTAATACAAAGAAAAGCTGCCAACAATAAACTATAGCAGGCAAAAACACACCTGTGTGCCTGCAAAACCTACATGGCTAAAGCAGGTTTAAAGGCAAAGCAAAAAATGATACCGCAGGGCAATTTTGCCTTAGCAAAGCACATGCCGTACCTGTTAAAACAGCGGCAAGGCACAAGGAAAGTAAAACATAAATGCCGGCACCAAACTGCACAGTATGGCCTGGCGTGTATTTTTTGCATAAATTTAACTGCTGCCTATACCGCCAAAAGCAAACAAATTTTGCAAAACAGCGCAGTAACCTGTGGCAAAAGGTAGGATGCAACGCCGAGCTTAAAATACTTACACCGCTGTAAAAATAATGTAACATATAAAATATTACCCTTGTACATAGGCCTTGACAAAGCATTTTTTAAAGTATACAATTTAAGTAGACTTAAATTGCAATAAAATTAAAGCAAGGTAAACCAAGATGGAGGAAACATGCTGGAATTAAAAAATATCTCACTTATTGCCGAGGATGATGGCAAGCAAATTCTAAACAATGTTAGCTTTACGGTGGAAACGGGGTCCTTCACCGCCATTACCGGGCCAAACGGCGGCGGCAAAAGCAGCCTGGCAAAGGTTATAAGCGGTGTGTTAACCCCCACCAGCGGCAAGGTTATTTATAACGGGCAGGACATAACCCCTCTCTCTATTACAGAGAGGGCAAACGCAGGAATAAGTTTTGCTTTTCAGCAACCGGTGCGGTTTAAAGGCCTTTCGGTGCTGGACCTTTTAAGCCTGGCCGCAGGGCGCACCCTCACAATGCAAGAGGGGTGCGAGTTTTTAAGTGCTGTTGGCCTGCAGGGTACAAGCTATGTCAACCGTGAAGTAAACGCAAGCCTTTCCGGCGGGGAGATGAAACGTGTTGAGATTGCCATGAGCATTGCAAGGGCAACGCCACTGTCTTTATTCGATGAGCCGGAGGCGGGTATTGACCTGTGGAGCTTTCAAAACTTAATTGAAGTTTTTAAGGGTATACGCCAAAAAAGTGCGGGAACAGTAGTGATTATAAGCCACCAAGAGCGCATTTTGGAAATTGCAGATAGAATTGTTGTATTGGCGGATGGCAAGGTTAGCGCAATGGGAACCAAAGATGAAATTTTACCTGCACTTTTAAACGGCACTGAACCGTGCCTTGGCTGTGACGTTGCAAACTGCCCCCAAAACCCGGATACAAAACTAAACTAGTGCCGCATTTTGAAATAAAACCGCAGTTGCACCTGTATTGCGGGCAAATTTAAATTAAACATTACTGCCCCTAGCGGGCATTGCCGTTATTTTAAAAAGCTTAAGTGTGGCATAAAAGCAACTAAAAAGCTTTTGCAGCAAAAGCAATGCGTTTTAAAAACGGTTGCAGGCGCAGCAAAACGCCACAGTAAAAAACAACAAAACAACAAGGCCCGCAAGGCACCCGCTTTGCGGCGAAGGTAGGAACAATGAGCAAAGTAGCTATGAACAATGATGTAATGCAGCTTTTAGGCCTGGTGGCAGACCTGCCGGAGCTGCCCACAACCGGCGCATATAACATTAGGCTTGACAGCGCCACCGCCGTGCGTCAGTCCAGCGCTAACATTGAAATATTGCCAAGGAAAGACGGCAAAAGCGGAATTGATATTGTTGTGAAAGCCGGAACTAAAAATGAGACGGTGTACATCCCTGCAATTATATCCCACAGCGGAATAGAGGACCTTGTTTACAACGATTTTATTATAGGTGATGGCGCCGATGTCACCATAATTGCCGGCTGCGGGGTGCACTCCGCCGGGTGCGACGCCTCTTCGCATGAGGGGATACACGCTTTTGCGGTGGGGCGCGGCGCGAAGGTAAAATATATTGAAAAGCACATTGGCACAGGGTTTGGCACCGGTGAAAGAATTATTAACCCCCACACCTACGCAGTGGTTGAAGAGGGCGGTTACCTTGAAATGGTGACCACCCAAATTGAAGGGGTAGACAGCACCAAACGCTTCTCAAAAGCAACGCTTAAAGACGGCGCCCATTTGGTGATAAAAGAAAAGATAATGACCCACGACAACCAAAACGCCAGCACCACATTTGAAGTGTACCTTGACGGCGAGGGCTGCGGTGCCGAGTTAAGCAGCCGCGCTGTGGCAAAAGACAACTCAAAACAGATGTTCTATTCAAAGCTCATGGGTAACAACGCCTGCGCAGCCCACTCTGAATGTGATGCAATTATTATGGACAACAGCATTGTGGGCGCCCTGCCGGAGGTGGTTGCAAACCATGTTGACGCCCAGCTTATACACGAGGCGGCAATTGGCAAAATAGCCGGCGAACAAATTGTTAAACTTATGACCCTTGGCCTTAACAGGGAAGAGGCAGAGGGTAAAATTATCGAGGGCTTTTTGTCTTAACCGGCAAAACCGGCGGCCACCTGCAATTTTTTTTGCAGGCATGGCCGCCTTTTTAGTGTAATGGGTGGCCTGTGTTTAGCACAGAAGCATGCTAAAATGCCTTATTTTGGTGGTATTTACAGCTTGTATAACGGTTTTCGCCCATATTATGTTGAAAACCCTGTTGAATTGGTGGAAAACAGCAGTTAAACAACAGCAGTTTTCAACATGGCATAAAGTTGGAATAAAGGCAGTAAAACTTTGAGTTGAAAAATTTAATGCACTTTTAAAAATGTTGTTGCAGGGGTGTTTTTGTGAGGGAAATTTTACAGAATAACGGCGTTTGCATTTTTGGTGTGTGCCCCCTTAGCGGGCTGCAGCTGCGGGGTGTTAAAAGCGCAGCCCGCATGCCGAAAGGTGCCAAAAGCGCTATTGTTTGCCTTTTCCCCTACGGCAGCCCCGAGGCGTTTAGCGGCAACCTTGCGGCCTATTGCGCAGTGAAGGACTACCACAATGTGGCAGGGGAAATGCTGGAAGCTTGTGCCGCCGAGATGAGAAACCTGTACAAGGGTGAGGCGTTTGAAGTGTTTGTTGACACCGGCCCGGTGCCGGAGGTGCGTGCGGCTGCAATAGCAGGGCTTGGTGTTATAGGCAGCAACGGCCTGCTTATAGCGCCTGTTTACGGCAGCTATGTATTTATTGGTGAAATTGTAACCACTATGCCGCCAAAAGAGGTGAAGGCGGCATTGGCACGGGAAGGTGGCATACAGCCACCGGAGGGTGATTTGCCGCAGCAGGCAGGAAACACGGCAGGCACAAAATGGGCAGGTGCAGAAAACGCCGCAAAAAGTATAAAGGGCTGCCTAAACTGCGGGCTTTGTATAAAAGCGTGCCCAGGTGGCGCAATACTGCCCGGCGGGCAGGTGAAAGAGGAAAAATGCGCCTCCTACCTAAGCCAGAAAAAAGGCGTGCTTACAAATGAGCAAAAGGCCATAATAAAAAGCAGCGGCAAAGTTTTCGGCTGCGATATTTGCCAGGAAGTTTGCCCGATGAACCGCGGCGCCGCCACCGGTATGGGTGTTTTTTTGAAGGATGTGCAGCACACCATTACAAAACAATTAATTACAGAAGGCGAAAAACGCGCATACAGCTGGCGCGGGCGAGCGGTGCTGCTCAGAAACCTTGAATTATTTGAAAACGACAGGTGACGCAAGCTGAAGTTATTGCCCAAAAGCAAACTGAGCAAGCGGGCAAAACCAGGAAAAAGGCGGCAGGCTGCTTTTAGCGGTGAAACGGCGGAGTTAAAGCCTTTAATTATAAATGGCAAAAAATAAAAATTAGCACCCTGAAAAGGCGGCTGCAAAGCCAGTGAAGCCGGTGAAAACAATGCATTGCAGGTACAGGCCACATAAAATAACATGGCTTTTGCGGGCTTGCATAACAAGTTTTACAATTGCAAAAAGGCGTTTAACTAAAGTGTAAATAACACGCAGTTTTGCTACACAAAGGGTAAGGCCGGCGCAAACTGCCAAAAAGGCAAGGCCGCACCTGCAGGCGCATTATAACAAATATTTACAGCTGTGAAACGGCAATTTTACAAGCGAACACAAAAATGTAAAAAGTGTGGTTTTGATGATGAAACCAGGAATGGCGCTGATGCTTTGCATGTGAATATTATAAAGGGCCACCGCTTAAACAATAAAAGGTAAAAAGAGGAAACGGCAAACCTGTTTTTGGCCGCCGTTT
>JAVBRS010000014.1:0-5941 GCA_031547715.1 Oscillospiraceae bacterium | reverse complement strand
TTTGTTACGCCCCAGAACAATACAAAGCTGGTAACGTTGCCTATGAACAGCACCATCTGCCCTATTGCGGAAACGGACATGCCCAAAACAATTGGGGCGGTGTTCACCACAAAATAAATAAGCAACAGTTTGTAAGGGCTGTTAAACTTAGGGTGAAGAACTGCTAAACTGCGCGGGAACCAGCCGTCTGCGCACGCCTGCAGCATAGGCCGCATGGAGGACGCAATAGAGGAGTTGAGCGTTGTGCCCAAAGCAAAGCCGGCACCTGCAATAATAAAGAACCAGTAAGCTACGCTTGGCATCATTGCCTCAGCAATAGGGGCAAGGTTCCCTGCGGCCATAACTTCTGACGGCGGTAAAATGCCGCCTATACACATTGCCATAAAGAAGTAAATAACCGTTACAATAATGGTGGATATAATGATTACCACCGGAATGTCTCTTGTCGGGTTTTTGGCATCCGCCGAGTAGTTAAGCATAACGGTTGCACCGCTGGTAGCGTACACAAGGTAAGCAGAGGCTTCCATGAGCCCGCCAAACCCTTTGTTAAGCAAAGGCTCGCCAAACAGCTCGTTGCCAAAATAGCCTGCCCACTGCACTTTTGGCATACCGAATATGATGAACATGAGCAGCGCAGCAATAAGCAGGTAGAACATCAGGTTCTGCGCCTTACTCATCCACTCAGTGCCGAAGAAGTTTAAAATGTAGAACACCGCCATGGTGATAACTTCGGCAATCATGTGGTATGGTTGCAAGCCGGGAATAACATAGCAGATGTAGGAAACAAGTGCTATGGCGAACATGGACTGAGATACACTTCTAAACAGCATGGTAAACTGGAAAAAGCCGGCGAACCATGTATTGTTTAAAACGGCTGCCTGTGTGTACATACCGCCACGCAGGCGAATTGCAGACGAAGCAAAAATTGATGGGACGGCCGCCATAATGGTGAGAACTGCAGAAAGCAAAAACGCAATATTTACAGAGCGGCCTGTCATTCCCAGTGCAGCTATAGACATTACCATAACGCCGGCGCCGATAATTTGCCCAACAGCCAGTGCAAGCAAGTCCATAAAGCCCAAAGTTTGCTTAAGGTCTTTTGTTCCGGAAGCAACAGTTGACATTGTAACTTCTCCTTTCGTTGTCGTTAGTACATAAAACGGGCGGTCTATTGGCAACGGCAAAGTGCCGTATAACCCATAGTGCAGTTGTATGTAACCCTGCAAAGGCCGTGGCCTTTTTACGAACACCGCAGGAGCACAATATATTAAACTCACTTTAATTTTATAGAATTAGATTTTTAACTGTCAATGTGAGACTTCACAAAATTTTAAAACAGCTGTAATATATTGTTCCAAAATTTTCGCAAAATTTCCAATATGTGGAACAAATGCTGTGTTTAAGCGGGTTTGCAGGTTTTTGCCTGCAATAAAAAAACAAAAGCCGGGGGTATATTCCCCCGGCTTTTACATTTGCCTTGCCTATTTAAATTTATGGTGCATCCATGCGCCGGAAATGTAGCGCAGCATAATTAAGCCGGAACGCAGCGCTTGGTCAATAATAAGGGCAACCCATGCGCCCATTAAACCCATGTTTAAATTGTAAACCAGGTAGAATGCAAGCAGCGGGCGTATGAAAAGTGTTGTTACAAATATAATGGCGGCGGTTGCCTTTGTGTCACCGGCACCGCGCAGTGCCCCGGCGGTTATAAACTGTGAAGCCTGCAACGGCTGCACCACGGCAACCATCATCATAATTATTGCGCCGGTGCTTATAATTTCAGGGTCGTTGTTGTACAGCCCTACAATGCCACCGCCGAAGAAGAAGAAAATAAGCGCCAACGCCGCCGCAACAAGCATGCCTAAATTGCGTGTACGGTTGGTATAGCTTTTCGCCATATCCGGCCTTTTTTTGCCAAGGCTTTGCCCCACAAGCGAGGTTGCCGAAATACCGAATGCCTGCCCGTTCATGAAACTTAACGCCTGAATGCTGAAACAAACCTGGTGGGTTGCATAGGCCACTGTGCCAAGCCCTGCAATTATTTTTGAATAGGCTATCATGCCGGCGCGCATAAACAACTGCTCAACCATAGAGGGCACACCTATGGCAAATATGTTGCTAAGCTCTACTTTATCTGGGGCAAAACCCTTGCTGTAATCAAGGTGCAGGTAGCGGCCTTTTTTAGAAATTGTGTACATTGCCATTATAAACGCAAGCACCTGCCCAATTGTGGTTGCCCAAGACGCACCCGCAACCCCCCAGCCCGCACCCCACATGCGCACTGTTTGGCCAAATAAGGCTATATTTCTTGTTTCATAAATAAGCAGGTAGTTAAGCACAACATTAGAACCGTTGGCAACAAGGTTGTAAACCATTGCCGTGCGGCTGTCTCCAACGCCGCGCAGCACCGCCGTAACAACACCGGTAATGGCCATAAAAACAAAGCCTATCATTTGAATGCGCAGGTAGGTTACACCGCCGTTTAACGTTGCCGCCTCTTGCGCACCCATGAAAGCAATTAACTGTGGTGCAAAAATGTACCCAATAACAGACATAAGCAATGAAAATACAAATGTCATCATTAAGGCCTGGCGCACAACAAGGTTTGCACGCTCCTGGTGGCCCGCACCTTTGTGGCGTGCCACCATGGTGGTTGCACCTGTGCCAAGGGCCATAAAAATTGTTGCCAACAAAAATTTTGGCTGGGTGGTTAAGCCCACCGCGGTTAGGGCCCAAGGGCCCAGCTGCCCCACCATCATAAGGTCTACCATGGAGGCAAGCTGGGTCAAGGTAAGCTCCACCACTGATGGCCAGGCTATGCCAAAAACATCTTTGTACAACATGCCGGAGGTCACGCCTTCCGGCAGCTGCTCTTTTCTGCCTTTGGCGGTTAATTCAGCCAGGTCTTCGTCGGTGCCTGCGCTAACCCTTTCAAGCGCCAACCGGCGCTTTTTAACAGTTTCTTCGGTACTCATTTTTCTCCATTTCACTTTCACGGCGGTTTAAAAGTAGGTTATTATTAATCATATAATATTAGCACTCTAATTAATATTTTGCAACAAAAAGCGGCAAAAAACATTGTATAAAATTGCCAAGTTTGACAAAACCGTTTTTATTGCCTTATACTGTTAAACACAAAGGCATTATTAAGCAAAATTGCGGAAAATGCCATTAAAAATTAAATATTGTAGTTAGGTGCAAAAGTTTAGCGCAGCTGAACTTTGCTTAAAAAGGAAACGGGTGAAAAACCCGTGCGGGCCCGCCGCTGTAAAGGGGAAATGTGCCAAAATGCCACTGGGAAACCGGGAAGGCGGCACTGCCACTGCCCCTGAGCCAGAAGACTTGCCACTACCCACACCGCCACGTGGAACTGGCTTTAGGTGCGGCCCGCCTTTTAGGCGCGGCCTTTGAACCTTTTGCAGTTTTACTGCAAAAGGTTTTTGTTTTTTGCAACAGGCAGTTTTTTAGCGTATTAAAACGGCAGTGTGCCCGGCGCCCCTGCTATGAAAAGGAAAGAGGTTATGAATGAAAACAGGTAATAAAAAAAGCCTTACCCTTGCCGCTATAGCACTATTTGTGCTTGTAGCTGCATTTGCCGCTGTATATTTTTACCAGCGCCCCGCTGCCGAATTGGGTAGTAAAACAGTGCAAGTAGTTGTGGTTGCACCTGAGGCTACAACGGTTGCCACCTACCAAACCGACGCCGAATTTTTAGGCGCAATACTGCAGGATGAAACCTGTACAATAGATAATACAGCAGGCCTAACACTTGACATTGTCGGCAGCGACAGCGAATATGGCTTTTATATAGAAGGTGTTATGGGTTACAACGCAAACACAGAAAACCAGGAGTGGTGGTGCGTTACCAAGGGCGGTGAAATGGTAACAACAGGTATTGATGCCACCCCCATTGCTGATGGCGACACCTTTGAAATAACCCTGATGACAGGCTGGTAAAACCAAAACCATATTATAAACGCCTATAAAACCTGCAAATTAACTGCACTGCACACTGTTTGCAGCGCAAGTTTGCTTTGCGTTTTAAAACAGTTAAAGAGATGAGGCGAAAGCTTTGCTGATTGAACAAAAAAATACAAATAATGCTGCGCCGGTAGGCCACACACCCACACAGGGCGGCCTTAAAATGGTGATACTCTTTGGCCTGTTGGCCTGCTTTGCAGTAGCCGGGCAGGTGGCCATGGCGGGCTTGCCTAACATAGAGCCTGTAAGCCTTCTTTTCATTTTATACACTGTAACTTTTGGCCCTTCCGCCATTATTATTGTGGCAGTTTTTGTGCTGCTGCAAGGGCTTATTTACGGCTTTGGCATGTGGTGGCTTAATTATTTGTACATTTGGCCGCTTTTGGTGCTTTTAGCTTTACCCTTTAAAAAAATGAAAAGCCCTTTGGGCTGGGCCTTATTCAGCGCTTTTTTTGGCCTTTGCTTTGGCGCTTTTTGCGCCATACCTTACTTTTTAATGGGCGGGGCAAGCCTTGCATTCAGCTACTGGGCAAGCGGCATTTTGTTTGACATTGCCCATATGGCCGGCAATTTTGTGCTGTGCCTTTTGCTGTTCTCGCCTTTGCAAAAGGCCCTTGCCGCACTTGTGGGCAAAACTTTTGCCACAGGTTGAGCTTGCATTATATATGTTTTAATAACACATAAGGCAACAGTTGCCACCAGCATGGCAAAAGCGGCGCATGCCTTGCCACAGTGCTAAACTTTAAAAATGCCTGCGGTAAAGGTGTGCCACTGCAAATGGTTTACTTGAAGTTTTAAGCAAATGCATTTTGCAATTACACCCAGCAAGCAACCATAACTGCAAAAGTGAGCCCGCATAAACCTGCAGATGCACTTTTGCAGCTGTAAACTGTGTTAAAAAATTTAAAACTGCTTACAGTTTATAAAATAAAGGCCATGGGTACCCATGGCCTTTCGCTTTTATATTTCTTTTGCTTGCTTTGCTTTTTTGGCCTCTTTGGCGGTTGCTTTGGCCTTTTCTTTTTTCACTTCTTTTTCAGCCTGCTCTTCGGCTATAAGCTGCAGGCGCTTTTTTAGTATATCTTCAATAAGTTTTTTAGGCAAAGGCTTTGCATAAGGCAGTTGTATGCCGCCCTTTGTCGTTTTAAAACCTTGCTGTACAAGGCTTTCGCTGTAAAGCTCAACTATTTCCGCCCCGGGGTAAAAACCCACGTGGCTTTTTTGTGCCGCAAAATGCACAATGTTTACACCTTTAAAAAAGGTGGGCATTGCCCAGCTAAGGCGCTCTTCTACGCCGTGTGGCAACTGTGCCGCAATTGTTTTGTACACTTCCCAAAGGCGCTCTTGCACTGCCTCGGGCTGGGCTGCAATATACTCTGCAATGGTTTTAAAATCTGTACCCATACCTTCTCCTTTTTTAATTTAAAAAACGTCTGTTAGCAATTTTATAAATATGGCTGCAAGCATTACCATTAAAAGGCCTTTAACCAGCTTTTCACCTTTTTTTATTGCAAGGCCGCTGCCTATGTAGCCACCTGCAAGGTTACAAAGTGCCGCCGGCACGGCAAGCAAAAACACAACCTTGCCCGCAAGCAGGTATGTTACCAGTGAAGTTACATTTGAGGCAAGGTTTACAATTTTTGCATTGCCGCTTGCCGTAACATAGCCGTAGCCCACAAAAGTTGTATAAGCAAAAATTAGCATTGTACCGGTGCCCGGGCCAATAAGCCCATCATATAAGCCGGTGGCAAGGCCTATGGCTGCACAGCCAAAATAAAGGCCTTTACCTGTAAGTTTCACTTTCCTCTGCCTGCCTTTGCCAAAAAACAGCACAAACAATGCCACCACCGGCAGCACAAATAAAAATACCTTCTTTAAAATATCTGCGTCAAGCAGCAGTGCTGCCCTTGCCCCGCCGGCGGCGCCAAGCACCGCAAAAACGGCGGATACAGCAGCCGGC
>JAVBRS010000163.1:0-6139 GCA_031547715.1 Oscillospiraceae bacterium | reverse complement strand
CAGTTTCGTAGAATTTGTTAAAAATGTTGCAAACGTTGTTTATACACAAAACCCCGCAGATGTAGATGCGCTGCTTGCATGCAAAATGGGCGAAGATACAGTGCAGGCTGCATTGCAAGAGAAAATTCTTGTTATCGGGGAGAAAATTGAAATTCGCCGCTTCGCCAGGTATGAAGGCGATTGCGCTGCTTATATACACGCAGGCGGCACACATGCTGTTCTTGTTCAATTTGAGGCTGATGCAGCTGTGACAGGGAAGCCGGAATTTGCTGCTTTTGGCAAAGATATCGCAATGCAAATTGCCGCTGCAAACCCGCTTTATGTAGCCACTGCTGAGGTTAACAAAGAAGTTATTGAAAATGAAAAAGCTGTGCTTGCAGCACAACTTGAAAACGACCCCAAAATGGCCGGTAAACCTGAAAATGTAAAAGCCGGTATTGTTACAGGGCGCATTTCAAAATATTATAAAGAGAACTGCCTGTTGGAACAAGAGTTTGTTAAAGACCCTGAACTTACAGTTGCAGCGTACACTGAAAAAACAGGCAAAGAGCTTGGCGGGGATATAAAAATTGTAAAGTTCACCCGCTACGAAAAAGGCGAGGGCATTGAAAAGAAAGAGGATGACTTCGCAGCTGAAGTTGCCAGCATGGTAAAATAAATAAACGTTTATAAAACTGTGGGCTATGCCCGCAGTTTTATTTTGCCGTTTAGCCTTAATATATTTAAGTAGTAGGCCTTTAAAAAATTCAGGGCGCTTATTGGTGGGGGCCGGGCGCTTTACTTTACCATATAAATAAGGTAAAATAATAATGATTAATTAAAGAAAGAAGGGCGTATATGGAGCCAAAATATAAAAGAATACTTTTAAAACTTAGCGGTGAAGCCCTTGCAGGTGAACACCGTTTTGGTATTGACGAAAATACCTTGAGGTTCATTTGTGAAAATTTGAAAGAAGTTACTGACACCGGTGTTGAAGTGGCAATTGTTGTGGGCGGTGGTAATTTTTGGCGCGGCGCAGACCACGGCAAAATGGAACGCACCAGGGCTGACCACATTGGCATGATGGGCACAGTTATGAATGCCCTTGCCGTAGCAGATTGCCTGGAAGGCCTTAATTTGGAAGTTAGGGTGCAAACCGCCCTTGCCATGACACAAATTGCAGAGCCATATATACGTAACAAAGCTACCCACCACCTGGAGAAAAGCAGGGTAATAGTTTTGGCGTGCGGAACCGGCAACCCCTTCTTCTCTACAGACAGTGCTGCGGCCTTGCGGGCACTTGAAATTAATGCAGACATTGTTATTAAAGCCACAAAAGTAGACGGCGTATACAACAAAGACCCCAAGAAGAACACAGATGCTGTAAAGTACAACACCCTTACTATGCGCCAAGTTATCACTGACCACCTTGCAGTTATAGATTCCACCGCGGCAACGCTTTGCCAAGATAACAATATGCCACTTTTGGTGTTGGACATTATGGAACCGGGCAACCTAAAAAAAGCGGTTATGGGTGAAAATGTTGGCACGTTGGTTACAGTTAACTAGAACAAAATTTGTTTATTTCAGGCAGTAATATTGCTTATTATTTAAATTTACAACAGCCGCCCTGCGGCGAGAGGAGTATGGCCATGGCAGATTATGAAACGCGTATGCAAAATACAATTGAGCACCTTAAGAAAGAACTGGCCTCAATACGTGCAGGGCGGGCTAACCCTGCTATTCTGGATAAAGTTTCGGTAGATTATTACGGAACCCCCACCCCAATAAACCAACTTGCCGCCGTTGCGGTGGCAGAGGCGCGTATTCTTACCATTCAACCATGGGACTCCTCTTTAAGGCATATAATCGAGCGTGCAATACTCACTTCAGATATTGGCATTAACCCCACTAATGACGGCCATATTATGCGCCTTGTTTTCCCCTCGCCAACAGAAGAAAGGCGCAAAGCCTTGACAAAAGATGTTCTAAAGCTTGTGGAGGAAACAAAAGTTGCCGTACGCAATGTGCGCAGAGATGCCGTAGACAAAGCAAAGGTAGAGAAAAAAGACGGCACTTTGACAGAAGATGACCTGAAAAAGACGGAAGATCAAATTCAAAAGATAACCGACAAGTATATTAAAGAATGCGATAGCATTGGTGCTGCTAAAAACAAAGAAATTATGGAGTTGTAATATATGGCAAGCAGTGTTGCCGAAATTGCAAAAGGCCTTAGCGTTGGAATTATTATGGATGGCAACGGCCGCTGGGCAAAAAAACGAATGCTGCCGCGTACGGCAGGGCATATAAAAGGCCTTTCCGTTTTCCAGGATATTACACGCTACTGTAATGAACTGGGGCTTGCAGCGGTCACTTTTTATGCTTTCTCCACTGAAAATTGGGTGCGGCCTGCGGATGAAGTGACAAAGATCATGGAGCTGTTGAAAGAGTACCTTTTAAAAGCCTATGATTACACTGCGGAGAATAATAGAGTTGTGTTTTTGGGCAGCAAAGACCCTTTTGACAGTGAAACGCGGGTCATGATGGAAGATATTGAAGAGAAAACAAGGTACCGCACAGGCATGGTGATGAACATTGCCGCAAATTACGGTGGCAGGCAAGAAATTTTGACTGCGGCGAAAAAACTTGCGGTGGGTGTGCAAAACGGGCTTTTAACCCCGGAAGATATTACCGAGGATATTTTTGAAGAATGCCTTTATACAGCTGGCCAGCCTATGCCGGATATAATTTTGCGCCCAAGCGGTGAAAAGCGCATTTCAAATTTCCTTTTGTGGCAATGTGCTTACTCAGAGTTCATTTACATGGATGTGCTTTGGCCGGACTTTACCAGAGCGGATTTTGACACCGCCTTGTTAGAATATGCTACCCGCCAACGCAGGTTTGGCGGTGTTTAGTGCTGCAGTACACTTTTGCGTGCAATAGGTACACCAAAGTTAAATAAAGCGCTTTAAATTACTAAGTGCGGTAAAGGTGCAGGTAACTTTTAACCACTGCATAAACAGCGCAAACAGGAAGTGACACGGATGAAAACGAGAATTATTACGGCGCTGGTTAGCTTGCTGGTTTTAGCAGGGGTGTTATATTTTTTTAACACGCCTTTTTTTAACTTTGCCGCCTTGGCGGTACTTTTAATAGCGGTACACGAGCTTACACTGGCTTTTAAAATTGAAAACCCTGCTGTTATTGTATTTGGGTTTGCACCGCCTTTTGCGGTTGGCATGTTTTACCCATACTTGGTACGTGTGAACTTTTTGTGGCTTGGCATTTTTTATGTAGCTTTATTTTTAGCGGTTTTAATGGTCTTTTTCTACCCGCATTACAATTTTGCAAATTTGGCCGCTGTTATGATATTTTCGGCTTTTCTGTTTGCTGCGTTTTATGCAATTATCTGGTTCAAAATATTATACCCGCACCGCATATACCCATACCACAGCATGGCTTACACGCTTCTTGCAATGGGGGCGGCCTGGGGCGGAGATACCTTTGCATACTTTACCGGCAGCGCTTTTGGTAAGCACAAACTAAGCCCGGTATTAAGCCCAAAAAAGTCTGTTGAAGGTGCCATTGGCGCACTTTTTGGCAGCGTTTTGGCAAATTTAGCAATACTGTACAGTTTCAGCTCGTTTACCGAATTAACTTTGAAGACAGGCAGCTATTTAATTGTTGTTCCGGTAGCTATAATGGGTTCACTTTTAGGCATAATGGGTGACCTTTTGGCATCTGCTGTAAAAAGGCAGTGTGAAATAAAAGACTACGGGTATATCTTTCCCGGGCACGGCGGTGTGCTGGATAGGTTTGACAGTTTAATTTTAGTTTTACCTTTTTATGCGGCTGTGGCAACTTTTGTACCTTTTATTCTGCGCTAATCAGAGGTGAAATTTGAAAAAACTTACACTTTTAGGTTCAACCGGTTCAATTGGGCGGCAAACACTTCAGGTTTTGCCTGCAGCAGGGTATACAGTGCACGGCCTTGCCGCATATGAAAACATTGGTTTGTTGCTGGAGCAGATAAAAGCCTGCAACCCTGCTTATGTAGCGGTGGTTAATAGCGGTGCAGCTGAGCGCTTGAAAAGCGCCCTTGCAGGCCAACCGGGGGCACCGACGGTACTTAGCGGCGAAGAAGGCCTTGCTTCACTTGCGGGGCAAGGTGAAGCAGATATGCTGTTAAACGCAGCAAGCGGCGCCGCCGGCCTTGCTTCAACGCTAGCGGCGGCAAATGCCGGCACACCAATAGCCCTTGCCAACAAAGAAAGTTTGGTTACCGGCGGCCAACTGGTTATAGACACTGTAAAAAAGCACGGTGTGCCGCTTTTGCCGGTGGACAGCGAACATTCTGCAATATTTCAATGCCTGCAAAATAATGTTACGAATAGCAGCAGCCTTGCCCGCATTTTATTAACGGCGTCGGGCGGGCCTTTTTTTGGTTTTAAAGCGGCACAGCTTGCCAATGTAACAAAAGAGCAGGCGCTGCGCCACCCAAACTGGAACATGGGAGTAAAAATCACCATAGATTCTGCCACTTTAATGAACAAAGGCCTTGAATTTATTGAAGCCGTTTGGTTATTTGATGTTTTACCCAGCCAAATAAGCATACTTGTGCACAGGCAAAGCATAATACATTCCATGGTGGAATTTTGCGACGGCGCTGTTATTGCCCAGCTTGGCACACCGGATATGCGCTTGCCGATACAATATGCACTGACTTACCCTAAAAGGGTACCGGGCCCGGGCACAAAGCTTGATTTCACAAAACTTGCAGCCCTTACATTTGATGAGCCTGACGAGGAAACGTTCCGTTGCCTTGCGGCTTGTAAAAAAGCTATGGAAAAAGGCGGCCTTTACCCCTGTGCTGCAAACGGTGCAAGTGAGGCTGCAGTGGCGCTGTTTTTGAATGATGAAATAACATTTCAAGACATTGGCCGCCTGGTGGAAGGTGCTGTAGATACCTTAAACTGTAAAACGGGGGCATACATGCTTGACGACGTGCGCAGCTGTGATACCATGGCCCGTGCATATGTAAAAGAACACTGTTAAAAAATAATTTAACAGGTTTTACAGAGCGTTTGAACTTAATGACAAAGCCGCCTGTAATAACCGGCAAGCAACCGTGCGCACCCCTGAAAGGAAGATGGCGATGAATTTTTTTATATCTGCAATAGCAGTGGTTTTTGTGTTTGGCCTTGTTATTTTAATTCACGAGGCAGGCCATTATTTTGCTGCGAAATACAGCGGCATTAAAGTTAATGAATTTGCCTTTGGAATGGGGCCGACAATATGGAAAACACAAAAAGGCGAAACGGTGTATGCAGTGCGCCTTTTACCTATTGGCGGTTTTGTCAGCATGGAGGGTGAGAACGAGGAAAGCGACAACAGCCGCAGTTTCACAAAAGCCCCTATTCATAACCGCGCATTGGTTATGGCTGCAGGTGCAATTATGAACCTGCTTTTGGGTTTTGCAGTGTTGTTTACATTAGTTTGCAGCCAAAATGCCATTACCAGCCGCACAGTAAGTTCCTTTTATGAAGGGGCAACCACACAGGCAAGCGGCCTGCAGGTTGGCGACACAATTTTGGCGGTTAACGGCCGGCGCTGTTTTATTGCAGACGATATTATTTACGAATTTGCACGCACGCAAAACGGCACAGCAAACCTAACTGTGCAGCGCGGAAGTGAAAAAATTGAATTGGAAAATGTGGTTTTTGACACAACCCCACTTGATGGCGGCGGGAACCAAATTATAATTGATTTTACAGTTTTACCTGTCAACAAAAATATTTACACCATTTCAAAAGAGGCTGTAGGCTGGACAATATCCATAGCAAGGCTTATATTCTTAAGCCTGGTGGACTTAGCTACAGGCCGTGTGGCAATTAACCAGCTTTCCGGCCCGGTGGGCATTGTTACAATAATAGGTGAGGCTGCCAGCATCGGCTTGCAGCCTATACTGCTAATTCTTGCAATGTTAACCATAAACCTTGGCGTGTTTAACCTTATGCCGTTGCCGGCGCTGGACGGCGGGCGGCTGGTGCTTTTAGCTGTTGAAGCGGTGCGCAAAAAGCCACTTGAGCAAAAATACGAAATTTTTATTAACACAGCAGGCTTTTTGGCGCTTATGCTGTTAATGGTGTTTGTAACTTTT
>JAVBRS010000176.1:0-10852 GCA_031547715.1 Oscillospiraceae bacterium | reverse complement strand
ACTTCGTCAGCCATTTGGTCAACAGTTTGCTGCAGTATTTCACGGCCGCAAATTGGGCAATGCGGTATGCCAATGCGTGCGTATAACAAACGCATATAGTCATGTATTTCAGTAACGGTGCCAACGGTGGACCGCGGGTTTTTAGATGTGGTTTTCTGGTCGATTGAAATGGCCGGAGATAAACCTTCAATGTAGTCCACTTCCGGCTTTTCCATCTGCCCTAAAAATTGGCGCGCATAACTTGAAAGGCTTTCCATATAACGGCGTTGGCCATCTGCGTAAATGGTGTCAAACGCAAGCGAGCTTTTGCCGGAACCGGACAGCCCTGTCATAACAATCAATTTGTCTCTTGGCAGGGTAATGCTTATATTTTTTAAATTGTGCTCTCTTGCGCCCTTAATTACAATTTCATTTTGTGCCACTGGTTACTTCCCTCCGTTTGCTGTGCGCAGCTTTTCAATTCTGTCTCGCAAAAATGCAGCATGTTCAAATTCAAGCAGCTTTGCAGCCTCCTTCATCTCTCTTGTAAGGCGTGCAATCAACTGTTCACGCTCTGCCCGGCTCATGCGTTTAATGGGCTTTTCACTTTCATCCGGGGCTTTTGAAGATATTTCAAGTATTCCCCGCACCTCTTTTGCAATGGTGGTGGGTACAATGCCGTGCTCTTCGTTAAATTGCGTTTGCAACGCACGGCGGCGGGCAGTTTCCATAATTGCACGCTCCATAGACGGGGTTACAGTATTTGCATACATTATTACCTGCCCCCCCGCATTGCGGGCCGCACGGCCTATTGTTTGTATAAGGCTTGTCTCGCTGCGTAAAAAGCCTTCCTTGTCTGCATCCAGTATCGCCACAAGTGAAACTTCTGGCAGGTCAAGCCCCTCTCGCAAAAGGTTAATACCTACCAGCACATCTATATCACCTGTGCGCAGGTCGCGCAGCAACTCCATGCGTTCAAAGGTATCCACTTCGTGGTGCATATATTTTACTTTAATGCCGTGTTGCACCAAATAATCTGTTAAATCCTCCGCCATTTTTTTGGTTAACGTTGTAACCAGCACACGCTCGTTTTTTGCCGTGCGCATATTTATCTCGCTCAAAAGGTCGTCAATCTGCCCTTCAACCGGTTTTACGGTTACTTCAGGGTCAAGAAGGCCGGTTGGGCGTATAACCTGCTCTACAATTTGGGTACTTTGAGCACGTTCCTCTTTACCCGGGGTGGCGCTTACATAAATTATCTGGTTAGTTTTACCCATGGCCTCTTCGTACGTCAATGGGCGGTTGTCGTAGGCAGACGGCAGGCGAAAACCGTAATCTATCAAATTTTTCTTCCTTGCATAGTCTCCGCCGTACATGGCATGTAACTGCGGCAGCATAACATGAGATTCATCTACAAACAAAAGGTAATTTCCAGGGAAGTAATCAAGCAGGGTTGTGGGTATGCTGCCCGGTTCACGGCCGGAGAGTACACGGCTGTAATTTTCAACGCCTTTGCACACGCCAATTTCCGTCAACATTTCAATGTCGTACATGGTGCGCTGGGCAATGCGTTGGGCTTCAATAAGCTTTCCCTCTGCAGTGAAGGCTTTAACCTGCTCGTCCAATTCTCTTCTCAGCTCATTAATAGCTGCGTCCATTTTGTCCGGCGGGGTAATATAGTGGGATGCCGGAAAGACAACAACATGCTGTAAAGCCAGCTTTTTCTCACCGGTTAGCGGTGTTATCTCCCCTATGCGCTCAATTGTATCTCCGAAAAACTCAACCCTAATGGCACTGTCTTCATAATAAGCCGGGTAAATTTCAACTATGTCACCCCGCACACGGAACTTGTTGCGAATGAAGTTAATATCGTTGCGCTCATATTGCAAGCCCACAAGGCGCGCCAAAAGCTCGTCTCTTTTCATCTTCATTCCCGGGCGAAGTGATACCACCATTTTGCGGTAATCAATAGGGTCGCCCAGGCTGTATATACAAGATACACTGGCCACAATAATAACGTCGTTCCGCTCAGAAAGAGAGGCGGTGGCAGAATGGCGCAGCCGGTCAATTTCATCGTTGATGGCACTGTCTTTCTCAATGTATGTGTCCGAGCCGGGAATGTAAGCTTCAGGCTGGTAATAATCGTAGTATGACACAAAATATTCAACCGCATTATTGGGGAAAAGCGCCCTGAATTCCGTGCACAATTGGGCTGCAAGTGTTTTGTTGTGGGCCAGTACCAAAGTCGGGCGGTTCAATTCTTGTATAATGTTTGCCATTGTGAATGTTTTGCCGGAACCGGTAACACCCATTAAAGTCTGCCGAACATCGCCTCTTTCCACACCTTTAACAAGTTGTGCAATAGCGGCAGGTTGGTCACCCATAGGTTTATAGCCAGATACAATTTGGAATTTATTTCCTTCACTCACTTTTTCAGCACCTCAAAAAGTCAAGTTTTAAACGGCGAAAAAGCCGCCGCCTAATGTGAAAAGTTAACTTGTAGGCAGGTTTAGCCTATTCGTAAAATTATACCACATTATTTGCTTTTTTGCACTGAAAAATAAATATTCCGCTGTACATTTTTAAAGCCGGTTTTCAGCAACATTCCAATAAAATTGCAACGCCGTTATCTGTGAAAAACAATAGCATTATCCACCTTCAAAGCATAATATAACAAACAAAAATTGTATCTGTAAAAACATTGCCCACCGGTAACGCCGGTGGGCAATGAAGAAACGCATTAAATAATCTGTTATTAGTAGCGCCTAAAAGCGCTTTTCACCCTTTGCCAGCTGCGAGGAGACTATTTTGCTTGCTACCCGTAAAGGCGCCTCATATTTACAGTTCCACTTTGTGTGCTAAACTTTTTATGCCATTCGCCACTTGAATAACCTTCTTTTGATTTATTTAGGTGTCGTTGGCAGCCCGCACCTTAATCTTAAATTAAAAGGAGTTTTTGTGTGATAACACTAAAACTTTTCCACAGGCACAGCCTGTGGTTTCATTATTGCATTTTATGCTAAATAAACAAAAAAGTTATCTCTCATAAAGCATTAACCCGCTATCCCTCATAGACACAAAGTCGTCATTAAAAATTACAAGGTGGTCAATAAGCTCTATGTTTATTTGGCGCAGCACCTTTAAAACGCCGTTGGTTGCCACAATATCTTCCTGTGAGGGCACCGCAAACCCAACCGGGTGGTTATGCGCCAAAATAACACTGGTTGCACCGGTTTCAATCACCTCTGCCAAAATGCGTTTAATATGTATTGGTGCCGCATTGTTTATTCCGTCAGATATTTTGGTGTGGCGTATAACCTGCCGCCGGTCGTTCAGGCTTACCATATGCAATTCTTCATGGGTAAGCCCAACAAAAAACGGCACAAAAAATTCACCGGCATTTTCAGTAGACAGTATTACGGTTTGGGCTTTGTTTTTATCTGCCATGTAATAGCCGCTAACTTTTGGCAATATTTTCAAAAAGAATGCCGTTATAGTGCCAACACCTTTCACTTTTAAAAGCGCATCATAGGGGGCGTCCAGCACGGCTGAAAAACTTCCGAAGGTATTTATCAGCACATGGGCCAGCTCGTTGGTGTCTTTCCTCGGGTTTGTAAAGAACAAAAGTAGTTCAAGAACTTTGTGGGGCGGCATGTTTTGTATTCCGTTTTCAAGCACCTGTTCTCTAACGCGCTCTCTGTGGCCGTCATGCAATGCCATGCCATCACCCCCTTGTTATTATTTGCCTTTTTACGCTATACTTTAACAAATATCAGCTGTTTTTCAGTATAACAATATATAAACAGCATTTCCACATTATTTTCAGAAAAGAGCGTATATGAAAGTATTTATTGCCGGCAAAAATGAAGAGGATATGCGCCTTTCTCGTTTTATGGAAAAGGTTACTGCCAATATGCCAAAAGCATTGCTTCAAAAACAGTTTAGAACCGGGCGAATTAAAGTTAACGGTAAAAAGGCCCCCCAAGATGCCCGCCTGAAAACGGGAGACAAAATTGAAGCTTACGTTAACGATGAGTTTTTCCCTGTAGCGGCTGCCGTGGAAGGTGGCGGTAAAAGGCATAAAACAAAACCTTTAAACATTTTATGGGAAGATGAGAATATTGCCTTTTTATATAAACCAAAAAACCTTTTATGCCATAGTGACAACACCGGTGACGCTACCCTGCTTGAATATTTTATTGAAGCGCTTGAGGCAAAGAGTGAATATAGAAAGACCGCTGAAGCAAATTTTACCCCTGCGCTTTGTAACCGCCTTGACAGAGGCACTGAAGGCATTGTTATAGGGGCAAAAAACTATACCGCATTGCGAAACATGAATGAGATAATTAAAGCAAACCTTGTGGAAAAGCGTTATTATTGCGTTACCGCAGGTGTACCGCCTGCCGGGCGCCATACCGCATACCTTTACCGTGACACAGAAAAAAATAAGGTTAAAGTACAATTGCACCCCGCACAAGGTTACAAAGAGATAATTACCGAAATTGACATTGAAAAAGAAGCTGCAGGCTATGCACTTTGCAATGTAAACCTGGTTACCGGCCGCACCCACCAAATACGCGCGCACCTTGCTTTTTTGGGTTGCCCCATAGTAGGAGATAAAAAGTACGGCATTGCAAAGCTTAATAAAGCGGCAGGTGTAAACGGGCAGGCCCTTTGCGCTTATTCATTAAAATTTTTAAAAATACCCGCTGAAAACCCTTTGGCTTACCTTTCCGGCTTTTTTACTGCACTGCCCAGCCTTACAATTTTAAGCCTGTTTGATGCTATTGTGAAAATGTAACTTCAGCGAAAACCACATAAATATTTATTTGCAACCTTTATATGCCGCCCTTTAAAATTTTAAATTAAACAACCATCCCATATGGGATGGTTGTTTAATTTAACTGTAAACTGCACCAGTTCGCATATTATTATTTCAAATCTTAGCTGTAATCTTCTTCCCCGCAACACATCAAATTTCCTTTGTATACAGCTCCCACCAGGCCGGGGTAAAACCGGCTTTAATTGCAACATTCTGTGAAGCTATATGGCTTTCCACCGTTCCGTAGAAAGGCAATTTACCTTGGCGCAAAATTTCTTCTTTCAACAAATATGTCAAAAAGCTTGCCACACCAAGGTTTCTTGAATTTTGGAGCACATCTATGCCAATTTGGTATGCGTTTTCGCTGTCTTTGCTGGCGGCTGCAATGCCTATTATATTGCCGTACTGCAGTGCTGCAACACCAAGCATATCAGGCCGCTGGGCACTGTTGCCTATTGCTTCACTAAACTGCTGCGGGTTTGGCAATGTTGCTATATCAGCCGGTTTTAACCAGGCAATTTCAAAATTTGGCGCCTTTGGCGGCATTGATATTGCAGGCAGGTAATAATGGTGTATGTCTGCAATACAGTGGCCATAACCCTGTAAAATTTCATTCAACGCTTGCATGCGTAAAGCACTGCAAAACCACGCTCCGCTTGCGTCTTTATATTTCATTTTTAAGGTTTTTAAAATGCCGGCATCTGTACTGGCAAACACAACTTTTCCGTTTACAACTAAAACCTGCAAAATGCAACTGTCATAATCATAAATACGGCGCCCTAGGAAAAACTTCTTTTTTAAAAACAGGTTTTCCCGGCTTTTTAAGGCGGGGGCGCTTGTACTAAAATCTTTTGCAAGCTGGGTATACAGCATTTCTTTAGTATTCATATTATACCTCTAACGCCGGCGGGCACGCATTGCCGCTTACCCGGTATGGTTAAAATGAAAATAAGTTTATTTGGGCGCTCTCCGGTAGCCCATCCAGTGCCCCTGCATTGCGCAACGCCTCCATAACAGGGGCGCTTGCGTTACTTTTTTGCTGCAGCTCGTCTTGAGATAAAAAGGCCGCCCCAGTTTTGCACACATTATAAAGCTCGTTTGCAGCCACAGCACCAACGCCTTTTAGCGCACCAAACGGCAGGCGTATTTTACCGTCTTCAATAAGGTACTTTTCCGCATGGCTTTTTTCAAGGCTAACCGGTAAAAAGCAGCACCCTCTTGCCAGCATCTCACACACTATTTGCAAAGCTGCATGTGCATCTTCATCTTTGGCGGTGCGCTCTTCTTTCAGTTTGTCTTCCTGCGCTTTTAAGTTGCGTTTTGCAACTTCAAAGCCGCCAACCGCCGCCTTGTAGTCAATATCATCGCCTTTTACGGTAAAGTAAGTTGCGTAAAAAGCCAATGGGTGGTACACCTTAAACCACATAAGGCGTATTGCTGCAATTAAATAAGCTACGGCATGGGCTTTAGGAAACATGTAATTTATTTTTTTGCAACTTTCAATATACCAGGCAGGTACACCATAGGTGCGCAACATGTCTTCAACCCCGGGCGGAAAGCCTTTTTTAGCAATGTAACCTTTGCGTGTCATCTCCATAATATCAAAGGCATCTTTTGGCGGTACACCTTTGCGCATTAAATAAAGCATTATGCTGTCTCTGGTTCCAATCACCTCAGATATTGAGCAGGTTCCATTTTTTATAAGCTCCTGTGCGTTGCCATTCCAAACATCCGTTCCGTGTGAAAGGCCGGATATTTGAATTAGGTCGGCAAAGCTCTCCGGGTGGGCCTCCAGCAGCATTTGGCGCACAAAACTTGTGCCAAGTTCAGGTATGCCAAAGGTGCCTGTATGGCTGTTGATGTCCTCCGGTTTAATTCCCAGCGCTTCTGTGGAATTCAAAAGTGATATAACTTTAGGGTCATTCATGGGTACCGTGCTCATTTTAATGCCAGTAATATCCTCAAGGTGCTTGTAAATAGTAGGCACATCATGCCCTAAAAGGTCAAGTTTTAAAATGGTTTCGTGCAGGTACTTAAACTCAAAGTGTGTTGTTATAACACCTTTTTCTTTTGAATCTGCCGGGTGTTGTACCGGGCAAAAATCATAAATGCTATACCCTTTTGGCACAACCACCATACCGCCCGGGTGTTGGCCGGTGGTTTTCTTTACGCCGGTACACCCTATAATTAAGCGGCTGTGCTCTGCTTTATTTAAAATAAGGTTGCGTTCATCTATATATTTTTGCACATATCCGAAAGCCGTTTTATCCTTCAATGCCGAAACAGTACCCGCCTTAAAAACATATTCCGCCCCGAAAAGTTCTTCAGTGTATTTATGGGCCTCGCTTTGAAACTCACCTGAAAAGTTAAGGTCAATATCCGGTTCTTTATCGCCGTTAAAACCCAAAAATGTTTCAAAGGGTATGTCATTACCGTCTACCAGCATGGGCGCGCCGCAAACCGGGCAGTTTTTTGCCGGTAAATCAAAGCCGGCGCCAACACTGCCGTCTGTTACAAATTCGCTGTGTTTGCAGCTTGGGCAAAGGTAGTGCGGCGGCAACGGGTTCACCTCAGAAATGCCGCAAAAGTTTGCAACCGCCGAAGACCCTACAGACCCCCGTGAACCCACCAGGTATCCATTTTCTTCAGAGTGTTTTACAAGTTTTTGCGCAATTACATACAACACTGAAAACCCATGCTCAATAATGGAATTAAGCTCACGCTCAAGGCGGGTTTCCACCTCTTTGGGCAACGGTGTACCATAACGGTTAAAGGCATTGCGCATAGTGGAAGTTCTGAGGGTTTCATCTGCCCCGTCAATGGTTGGGGTATAAAGGCCTTTAGGTATGGCACGTATTCCGTTTTCAATACTGTCTGCAATGGCATTAGGTGCTTTAACCACTGCACTATATGCATCTTCTTCACTTAAATAATCAAACTCTTTAAGCATTTCTTCAGTTGTTTTATAGTATAGCGGTGCCTGCTCGTCCGCATCTTTAAAGCCAAGGCTCGCCATTAAAACACTGCGGAAAATAGCGTCTTCCCTGTCCCAAAAATGTACGTCACCGGTTGCCACAACAGGTTTATTTAACTTTTTGCCCAGTTCAATAATTTGTTTGTTGAATTTCTTAAGCTCTTTTGTGTCCGGCACCGTGCCTTCTCTCACCATAAAAGCATTATTTCCAATAGGTTGTATTTCAAGGTAGTCGTAGAAAGAGGCTATATTCAAAAGCTCATCTTCGCTCGCGCCTCTTACAACAGCGCTGTAAAGCTCACCTGCTTCACATGCGCTGCCCACCAAAAGTCCTTCTCTATTTTGTTCAAGCAGGCTGCGCGGTATGCGCGGTGTTTTATAAAAATGGTTTAGGTGGCTTTCTGAAACCAAACGGTAAAGGTTTTTAAGCCCGTTACTATTTTTAACAAGCAAAACCATATGGTATGTGTGCCCTTTAGTGTTGCCGCTGCTTAGGCCTGTATTTATTGCGGCGGTGTTTGTAATACTTTTTTCTGTAAGCTTTTTTTGCATTGCTACAAAAATATGGGCCAATACCCTGCTGTCCTCATCTGCACGGTGGTGGTTAAACTTTGGGGCATCAAGGTGTGCTGCAACTGTATTCAGCTTATGGTTGCCCAAATTGGGGTAAAGGCTTTGTGCAAGCGGCAGTGTATCTATGTAAGGGTTTTCAAGTTTTGTACCACACTTTTTTGCATTTGCACGCAAAAAGCGCATGTCAAAACCGTGGGCATTGTGGGCAACCAACGGCGCACCGCCGCAAAACAGCATAAACTGCGGAAATACCTCTTCAATTGTGGGCGCATTTTCAACCAGTTTATTTGTAATGCCGGTAAGCTTTGAAACATCTTGAGGTATTGGCCTTAGCGGGTTAACCAAACTTTCAAATTCGTCTACTATCTCGCCGTTTACCACCTTCACAGCACCAATTTCGGTAATGGCATCTTTATCCGGTGAAAAGCCTGTTGTCTCTATATCAAACACAACAAAGGTACCGCTCAGCGGCTCTTGGCAGCTGCCGTAAACAGCCGGCACCATATCGTTTACATAATAACATTCTGTGCCGTAAATAAGCTTGAAGTCCCCGCCTTCTTTTTCAATGGCCTCTGCTGCCAGCATTGCCTCAGGGTAAGCTTGAACGACACCGTGGTCTGTAATTGCGAGGGCCCGGTGGCCCATTTTATAGGCATTGTTTACAGCATCAACAGGGTTAATAAACCCATCCATAGCTGAAAGTTTGGTATGCAGGTGCAGCTCTACACGTTTTTCCGCTGCTGTGTCAACCCGCATCTCTTTTTCAACCAGCATTATGTCTGCCGGTAAAAGCACAATATCTTTTTCGTATTGGTCAAATTCACACATTCCGCGTACAATAAGCATATCACCAACTGCAATGCTATCCCACTTTTCAGCGGTTAGCTTGTACCCGCCGTGTATTTTTATGTATATTGAACCGGTTTTATCAGTTAAAGAAATTGTATATATTTTTCTGAAGTTGCCGTTTATTGCAGTGGCAAACACCTCTCCGCAAACTGTAGTTTTACCACTGTCGTTATCAATATCTTTAAGTTTTGTTATATTTTTCGGTGCAAATTTGCTGCCCATTAAAACTTTAGGCGGTGTATTTTTTAAAACTATACCCGGTATTTTAATGCCGGTGCTGCTTTCCTTTGGTTTAGCAACCTGCACAGCCACCTGCGGGGGTATTTGCTCTGCTTTTTTTGTTTTACCACTTTTGTCAGCCTCTAATAAAACCTCAAACTGCATCTCTGTGGCTTCAAAAATAGCGGCGGCCAGTTTCTTGCCAAACTCAAATTCTTCAAGTGTTTTAAGCCCGCTTTTTACCGTCAATGTTACAACGCTACCCTCAATTTCAGCTGCAACACCAATTAAAGCACCGCTTATTGGCAACTGTGGCCCCGCAAGCCCGGCAGCCAATGCAATAACAGCAGCAGGTGTAATGCCACCTGCTGGAAATTTTGTTGCATATTGTACTTTTACCCCCGGTACATCCCCGGTAAAGGCGGCACTTAATATTTCAAGTTCTTCATTACTTGGCATAGTTGGCGCAAAAATACTAAGCAGGGCCGTGTTATTTTCCCTGCTCACTTCAATTTTTTGTAGTCGCACCTCGGCAAGGCCAGGGGTGGCTTCAAGCTGCGGCCAATATTCTGTAACCGGTTTCACCATTCATTACCAACCATTTTGTCTTGTTTTTTAGCTGCCAAATATTTATAAAATTTTACCACTACAGCTTTTTTATTTCTTCTAAAAACTCTTCAACAATATTTTCGCCTTCAAGGGTGCGTATACGCTGGCCTTTTATAAACAACACCGCATTATTATTGCCACCTGCAATACCAATGTCTGCATCTTTCGCCTCACCGGGGCCGTTAACAACGCAGCCCATAACCGCAACCTTTATGCTTTTTTTGTACCCCGCCAAGCCCTCTTCAACTTTGGCGGCAATTTCTGTTAAATTTATATTGGTACGCCCGCAGGTTGGGCAGGAAATAATCTCCGGCCCGGGCACTGAAATACCGGATGCCCTTAAAATGTCATACCCTGCCTGCACCTCTTTTTCCGGCGCATCTGTGAGGGAAACCCTTATTGTGTCCCCTATTCCCGCCAAAAGCAGCCCGCCAATACCCATGGCAGATTTTATTAGCCCCATGCGGTATGTACCGGCCTCAGTAACACCCACATGCAGTGGGTAAGTGCATTTTTCAGCCAGCATTTTATATGCCGCTATAACGGTTTGTACATTTGAGGATTTAAGCGATACCACGGTATTGGTAAAGCCGTGTTCCTCTAAAATAGCCACATGGTACATTGCACTTTCACAAAGTGCCGCAGGTGTGGCACTGCCATGCTTTTCCAAAATGTTCTTCTCAAGTGAGCCGCCGTTTACCCCAATGCGTATGGGTATGCCAAAAGCGGTACAAGCTTTTATTACTTCTTTCACCTTATCGTCATCGCCAATGTTACCGGGGTTAATGCGTACTTTGTCAACCCCGGCTTTTGCCGCTTCAACGGCA
>JAVBRS010000029.1:0-2595 GCA_031547715.1 Oscillospiraceae bacterium | reverse complement strand
ATATAAAAAACTGACACCGCTTATGGAAACCTTTACCGAATACGAAGCAGCCAGTGCAGCATTTACAGAAGCCAGAGAACTGCTTGCCGCCGGAGGTTTGGACCAAGACTTTAAAGAGATGGTGCAGGAAGAGTACAATATACAAAAAGAAAAGATTGAAGAGCTGGAAGAAAAGCTTAAAATTCTGCTTTTGCCAAAAGATGAAAACGATGACCGCAGTGTTATAATTGAAATACGCAGCGGTACAGGCGGTGAAGAAGCAGCGCTTTTTGCCCACAGCCTTTACCGCATGTACAGCATGTACGCAGAGGTGCGGCGTTGGCCCATAGAAATTATAAACCTTAATGAAACAGAGCTTGGCGGTTACAAGGAAGTGAGTTTTTCCATTGAAGGGGAAAGCGCATACAGCCGCATGAAATTTGAAAGCGGTGTACACCGGGTACAACGCGTGCCGGAAACGGAAACACAGGGCCGCGTACACACTTCAGCCGTCACCGTTGCGGTTATGCCGGAGGTGGATGATGTTGAAGTTGAAATTAACCCGGGAGACCTTAAAATAGACACCTTCCGTTCCTCTGGTGCAGGGGGGCAGCATATTAATAAAACCTCTAGCGCAATACGCATTACCCACCTGCCAACAGGCCTGGTTGTAGAATGCCAGGACGAGCGCAGCCAGTTTAAAAATAAAGATAAAGCCATGAAAGTGCTGCGCAGCCGCCTTTACCAGCAGCAGCTGGATGAACAAAACAGCCAAATTGCAGCACAACGCAAAAGCATGGTGGGCAGCGGCGACAGAAGTGAAAAAATACGCACCTACAACTACCCCCAAAGCCGCCTGACCGACCACCGCATAGGCCTTACAATCTACCGCCTGCAAGACATTTTAGACGGTGATTTGGATGAAGTTATTGATGCTTTAGTAACTGCAGACCAAGCCGAGAAACTGAAAGCCTCAGGGGAGTGACAGCGTTGGAAAATATTACGAAATTGCTGCAGGAAAGCACGGCTGCCGTAGAAGAGGCCGCGGCTTTGCTTAAGGCGGGGCAGGTAGTTGGCATACCCACTGAAACAGTATACGGGCTTGCTGCAAACGCATTAAACCCTGCGGCTGTGGCAAAAATATATACCGCTAAAGGCCGCCCAAGCGACAACCCGCTGATTGTGCATGTGGCAGACAAAGGTATGTTTAGCAGTGTTGCCTGCCTGACACCAAAGGCAGAAAAACTGATTGCTGCATTTTGCCCCGGGCCGCTGACCTTGGTTTTAAATAAAAAAAGCGTTGTCCCTGCCGTTACCTGCGGCGGCCTTACAAGTATTGCCGTGCGCTGGCCCAGCCACCCCACGGCAATAGCAGTAATAAAAGCCAGTGGTTTGCCGTTGGCAGCACCGTCCGCTAACCTCTCCGGCGGGCCTAGCCCTACTACTGCAGCCCATGTAATGGCAGACATGGCCGGCCGCATTCCCTTAGTTATAGACGGCGGCCCTTGCGCTGTTGGGGTGGAATCTACCGTGCTTAGCTTGACAGATGACAAACCATTGCTTTTACGCCCAGGGTATATAACCGCGGCGGAGATTGAACAGGTATTGGTGGAAAAAGTTGAAGTTGCCAATGCCGTATTGCACAAAATGAATGATGATGAAACCGCCCCTTCACCGGGGATGAAGTATAAGCATTACGCCCCTAAAACAGAAATTACAGTGGTAACCGGCAGCAAAGAAGCCTATACTGACTTTGTTAACGCAAATAAAAAGCAAGGGGTTTTTGCCCTGTGTTATGAAGAAGATGCTGGGGGGTTGGCACTACCATATGTTACATATGGCAGTGCAACCAACACCAAAACACAGGTTAATGCACTTTTTAATGCGCTGAGAGAACTTGATGAAAAAGGTGCAACCAACGCATATGCACATTTTAATCAAGTTGACCAACTCTCTACAGCTGTACACAACCGCCTTCTGCGAGCGGCGGCTTTTAAGGTGATTGAGTTATGAAAAGACAGAAATTTTACGAAAGCGGGCTTTTAATACCTATTTTTGCATTGACAGGGCGCAGCGGTAGCGGCAAAACTACAGTGGCTAACCTGCTGCGCAGCGCCGGCGTGCCTGTGCTTGATTGCGACGAAGCCGCAAGAATTGCCACGGAACATCCCGCCTGCCTGAAAGACCTTTCCATGGCTTTTGGCCCGAAAATTTTTAATGAAGCAGGTCTTGACCGCAGAAAACTTGCAGAACTTGCCTTCAAGAACGAAAGGGAAACCAAAAAACTGATAGAAGCAACCCACCCGTATATAATTCGTATTTTACTGCAATGGGCGCGGGAAAGTGCTGCAGCAGGGGCGGATTTTGTGGTGGCGGACGGCGCTGCAATTATTGGTGCGCCGTTTGAAAAGTACTGTAGCCTTTTTTGTGTAATGAATGCAGATGAAAGTGAGCAAATTAAGCGCACCATAATGCGTGACAACATAACTGAAGAGGCCGCCAAAGCACGCCTTGCTGCGCAGCTGCCGCAAGAAGAGCTTGTGCGAAAAGCTGATTTTGTAATTGAAAACACAAAAACCCCGCTTGAACTTGAGAAGAACACCGCCCTAGCACTGG
>JAVBRS010000086.1:0-8510 GCA_031547715.1 Oscillospiraceae bacterium | reverse complement strand
AGCGGGCTGTACATAAAAAGCCATTCGCAACCTTTGTACAACGCAGGTTGCCCTGGGCTGCGGCAGGCCGCAATAAATATTTGTTTTTTACCAATGCCATACCAATGCCCCCTTAAAATAAAAACGCCTTCTTGGGTTACCCCCAAGAAGGCGCTGTAAATGCGCGGTTCCACTTCTGTTTTTCGCTTTAGGCCGGTAACGGCGGCTGCCGCAGCAAGCTATTAGGGCAACCGGCCCGTTCACCTGCCGTGCCACCAAGTGCATTTTCACAGCCAACACACATGCAGGGCGCTTTCAGCGCAGCCACGCCCATTCTCTTTCATGCTGTGTTGTTGCTACTTTTCTTGGTGAGTACATTTATTAGTATTGCTTGGTATTATACCACGGGCTAACAGTTATTGCAAGCCATGCAATGCTTTGCTTTTTGTAATTTGCAATTTTTATATACTTATATTATATTCTACAAAGTGTAAAACAGTTAATTCATTTTGCCTGTTCAAAAAAACGGCGGTTACCCCAAAGGTATTGCGCCCCGCTTGCCGCCGTTGCAATACACACCGCCCACATTAAAATGTTTGCGGTAAGCTGTAAGGCCCCCACGCTGCAACAGCCCACTTCCACAAAGCCCAGCATTGGGTAAATAACAAGCAGTGCAGCCATTTGCAAAACCGTTTTAACTTTGCCCCAAATATTCGCCGCTATAACCTGCCCACCCGGGGCCCCTGCGGCCAGCATACGCACCCCGCTAACAGCAAATTCGCGGGCCAAAATTACAATTAACACCACCGGGTGGCAAAGGCCAACGGCAACAAGGTAAACCATTGCGGTTGTGGTTAAAATTTTGTCAGCCAAAGGGTCTGCAAATTTACCAAAGTCTGTAACCATGCCGTGTTTACGGGCAATGTATCCGTCTAAAAAATCTGTAAAACTGGCAAGCGCAAACACCACACTGGCGAAGAAAAAGTGGCCGCTAAATTCCAGCTGTACCAGCGCCATAAACACCGGTATTAGTAAAATACGTGCAAGGGTTAGCTTATTTGGCAGGTTCATTTACATCTCCTTCGGCGCTTTTAGTAGTTTATTTGGTGCTGTTTCACCGGCACCATTTAAAATATTTTATAGTTTCTGCCATATTAATGAAAATATTAAAGCAGTTTTTGTTAACAGGTTTTTAAGCTTCTTCAATGTAGCTTGCATACAGGTCATAAAGGTCGCTGTCTTCAATTTTCACATTGTAAAAGTGGCCGGGCAACATAACTTCACCGGTGGCAACAAAGCAAACACCGTCAATCTCCGGCGCGTCAAAACGTGTGCGGCATATGTAAGCGCCGTCCTCTTCGCTGTATTCATCGCATATAACAAGCTGTGTGCTGCCAACAAGCGCCTTTTGCTTTTGCTCCATAATTCCGGTTTGCAGCTCCATAATGGCGGCGGCGCGTTGTGTGCGCACATTCTGTGGCAGTTGCTGCAATGCGGCACTGGTGGTGCCCTCTTCCTCTGAGTATGCAAAGCAACCCAGCCGTTCAAACTTTGCTTCTTTTATAAACTCGTAAAGCTCGTCAAATTGCCGCTGTGTTTCGGTGGGGTAGCCTGCAATAAATGTGGTGCGTATGGCTATGCCCGGCACCTTGGCACGCAGCCGCGCAATTGCACTTTCAATAACCTGGCGGTCGCCTTTTCGGTTCATTGCTTTTAAAACTTCTGTGTTTATATGCTGCAAAGGCATGTCAATGTACGGCAATACCTTTTTGCTTTTAGCCATAAACTCCAGCAGCTCGTCTGTCATGCGGTTTGGGTAGGTATATAAAAGGCGCACCCAACGTATGCCGGGTATCTCTTCAATGCCTGCCAGCAGCTGCGGCAGTTTTACTTCGCCATACAAGTCTACACCATAGGCCGTAATATCCTGCGCAACAATAATTATTTCTTTTACACCCTGTGCGCTCAGCCAGGCGGCCTCCTCCAGTGCACTTTCAAGCGGGCGGCTGCGCAGCGGCCCCCGTATAAGCGGTATGGCACAGTAACTGCAACGGTTTTCGCACCCCTCTGCTATCTTCAAATACGCATAATGGCCGGGGGTGGATATAACCCGTGGCCCGCACACCGGCAACAGCTCTTTTTCAGGGGTGTAGGTAATGCGCCCGCCCAGTATAAGTTTATCTGCAATTTCGGCAATCTCAGCGTTGCCGCCAATGCCTAAAATACCGTCCACCTCAGGTATTTCCTCTTCAATTTCTTTTGCATAGCGCTGGGCAAGGCACCCTGTTACCAAAACTTTCAAGTTTGGGTTTTCTTCTTTTGCGGCAGTGCAGGTTAAAATTGCCTCTATCGCTTCTTCCTTGGCACTTTGAATAAACCCGCAGGTATTTACAATGGCAAGTTCTGCTGTTTCAATATTTGGTACAATGGTGTTGCCCGCATTTATTAACGTTTTGCAAAACACGTCTGCATCGCATTGGTTTTTGGGGCACCCCAAAGATATCACTGCTATATTCATAAAAATTCCTCGGTGTTCTGAAGTTTGCGGCCACGCCTGTGCGGGCTTATTTTATACACATTATTTTTAGGCTATTTAATACACTTATGGGGTTTCAAAACAGCCACCTTCACCTTCAATGTCAAAAATATTACCGTCGTCGTCTGGTATATCAATGTTAAGGTGTGCCAGCACAGTGCCAAGCGCCTGTTTAATATCTTGGTAGGTAAAGCCCTTTCGCCCTAAGGCGGCCTTAACTTTTGCAATTTCGCCTTTCTTCAACTTAGGCAGGTAATGCTTTTCCAAAAGGGCTGTGGCGGCCTGCACCTGCCCACCTTCAAAAGGGGCAAGGGCGGCTTGTATTTCATCTTTTTCAAGGCCAAGGGCGCGCAGTTTTTGCCCTGCCTCAAAAAGGCTTTTACCCGCCGTGTTTATGTAATAAGCCCCGCGGTTTCTGGCAAAAGCTTCATCGTCAATCAGGCCCAGTTCCCCCATTGCGGCCACCGCTGCCGCAGCCGTGTGCTCGTCAAAACTGCGCTTTAATTTTGCACACAGCTCTGCGCTGCCGTACGCCCGCAGTGAAAGGTAACGCAAAGCTTTGTCTTTAGCATTGCGCAAATCGCTGTTTCGCTTTAGGCCCTCAATTTCTTCGCCGGTTAATTCACTGCCAATTTCAACTTTTTGTTGCAGCAGTACTTCACCCGGCACTGAAAAGAGAAAACCCATAGCACAAAACAGGGCGAAGCGGCCCTGTTTTGTTTTTTTTATATCGGTAATTTTTGTGGTTTGCATTTTTATTCTTCCACAGCTATATCAATTGCGGCTTCACGCGCGCTGCGCTTTGCAGGGGCCGGTGCCGCAGGCGCCGCTGTATCTGCATCATCTGTGCTTTTGCCACGGGCCGTACGCCCAGCGCCAAGCAGCGTTTCTGCATTTGCACGCACCTGGCCTTCAATATCGGCTGCAACCTCAGGGTTTTGCGCAAAATATGTTTTTGAAGCTTCACGCCCCTGCCCTAAACGTATGTCACCATAACTAAACCACGCGCCCGCCTTCTGCACTATGTTCAGTTTAACCGCAAGGTCTAATAGTTCGCCGTCTTTAGATATACCCTGCCCGAAGAGAATATCGAACTCTGCCTCACGGAAGGGGGGGGCGACCTTATTTTTAACTACTTTTGCCCTTGTGCGGTTGCCAATAAAGTCTGTGCCGTTTTTAAGTGTTTCAATTCTGCGCACGTCAATGCGCACAGAGGAATAATATTTTAGTGCCCGCCCGCCGGAAGTAACCTCCGGGTTGCCGTACACCACACCAACCTTTTCACGCAGCTGGTTAATAAAAATTGCCACCGTGCCGGTTTTGCCAATTATACCGGTCAATTTGCGCAGGGCCTGGCTCATCAGCCGGGCTTGCAACCCCACGTGTGAATCTCCCATTTCGCCTTCAATTTCCGCGCGTGGTACCAGGGCCGCAACAGAGTCAAGAACAATAATATCAATGGCACCGCTGCGCACCAAAGCTTCGCAAATTTCAAGGGCCTGCTCACCGGTGTCCGGCTGTGAAACCAGCAAGTTATCTATATCTACCCCAATGGCTTTTGCATACACCGGGTCAAGCGCGTGTTCAACGTCTATAAATGCTGCCGCCCCGCCCTTTTTTTGCGCTTGTGCAACACAATGCAACGCCACCGTAGTTTTACCAGAGCTTTCAGGCCCGTATATTTCAACCACACGGCCACGGGGCACACCGCCAATTCCCAGCGCCAAGTCTAACGAAAGCGAGCCGGTGGAAATAGCATCTACGTTCATATTTAAATTTTGCCCAAGGCGCATGACGGCACCTTTGCCAAATTGCTTTTCAATTTGGGCTAGTGCCGTCTCCAATGCTTTCTGTCTGTCTTCCACGTTGGTAATCTCCTTTGTACAGGTTTTGGGCCTGTTTTTCGCCTTTTTTCTATGCGTTTAGTATACCATACGCACTTCTTCGGGTGCAATGGCATTTGTCACTACTGGGTGGTTTAAGGTACAGTGTTTAGCAAAATTCAGCCTTTGGTTCCGCCAACATAGCGCGGGTTACCGCCTAAGTCGGCCCCTTCAAAAATGCCTGTGTAGCCCTCCGCTGCCAAAATGGCTTGCACGGCAGGGCTTTGCGCAGCGCCAATTTCAAACAGTAAAAGGCCGCCTTTGGCAATGGCAGGTTTGTAAGCTTTTGCAATGTGGCGGTAAAACTGCAGCCCGTCAACTCCGCCAAAAAGTGCTGCTGCAGGCTCACTCTTAACCTCCTGCTGCAGTTCACCCATTTCAGCGGCGGTTAAATAGGGCGGGTTTGCCACCACCATGTCAACGCTGTTTTCAAAAAGTGTATTTTGGTAAACAAAAACATCGCCTTCCACCGGTGTATACAGGTAGGCTTCGGCATTTTTCCGCAGGTAAAAAAATGCCTCTTTTGAATTTTCAACGGCAGTTACCTTGGCCGCGGTAAAAAACCGGGTGCAGGCGGCGGCAATGGCACCGCTGCCGCTGCATAAATCCAGTATATTATGCGGCTTAAGGTTTTTTTTGTGCCAAAAAGCAAGGGCAGCTTCCACCACCGTTTCTGTGTCTTGCCGCGGTATAAGCACCCCCTCGCCCACAGCAAGTTCCAAACCCATAAACGGCCAGTGCCCCACTATATATTGCAGCGGATAGCCCCCTATGCGTTTTTGCCCAAGCGCCAACAGTTTTTGCCATTGGCCAGGGGTGGGCGGGCTTTCCAAAAGTGCAAATTTGCCGCCGCAAACTTCCTCTATAAGTACTGTGGCTTCAAACGCGGCGTCACCGCCGGCGGCGGGGTGCAACAATGCCGCCAATGCACTGCGCGCCGCAGTTTTTGTTTTGGGTGTTGTTGCGCTTTGCAGTATTTGTGGTACAGCTTGCCGCACATTTTTCGGGGTGCCTATGTCAAGCCCCGCTTGGGTGCTTTTGGCGGCACCGGCTGCGGCAGGTTTTTCACAGCTTTTTTTTACCATGGTGTGTCTTCCATGTTTTTAGGCAGCACTGGCAGCACCGCCGCAATTGCAACTTCAATCATGTCGTCGGTTGGCTCATGGGTGGTTAGGCGTTGCATTAAAAGCCCGGGCGCCGCCACAATTTTGGCAAACCAGCCGCCATGGCGGCCGGTAAAACGTATTATCTCAAATGAAAAGCCCATTACCAGCGGCAGCAGCACAAGTTTTTGTACCACACGTACCAGCGTGCTGCCCCATGGCAAAAGGCTGAACAAAGCAATACTTACAAGCAGCACAACCATTAAAAAACTGGTGCCGCACCTCGGGTGGAAGCGGCTGTGCTTTTTAACATTTTCCACCGTCAACTCTTCGCCTGCCTCATAGCAGGCAATTGTTTTGTGCTCTGCCCCGTGGTAACAAAACAGGCGGTATATCTCTTTCATCTGCGAGCAAAGCGCAACATACAAAATAAATATTGCTAATTTTAAAATACTTTCCAGCGGGGTGCGCAGCCCGCCCAGCAGTATAAAATTGTTTATAAAGCCTGTTATTATTGTGGGCAGCACCATAAACAACACCAGCGCAAGCGAGCCGCCCAAAACCGCACTTACGCCGGTTAGAATTTCACTGCCCTTTGCCCCAAAATGTTTTTTTATAAATATTTCAATCTTCCCCGGGCCACTCTCTTCTTCAGGCATACTTAAGTCTGCACTTCGCATAAGCGCCTTGTAACCCAATTGCAGGCTGCTTATATATGAAAATACACCCCGCAAAACCGGCACTTTTTGCCAGCCCGGCGCAGGTTTTAAATCCTCTTCAAAAATGTCAATGCCGCCGCCGGGCAGGCGCACCGCAACGCAATATTTGTCCTGCCCGCGCATCATTACGCCCTCTAAAACGGCCTCACCGCCAACTGCGGTTTTAAAAGTTTTTTCTTTCAATGTTTCCCCTTTGTAATTTCCAAGTGTAGCTATATGCTTTTAAGTTGAATTGAATGCAGTGCAAAACAAATTTTAACCTAAAAAGTTAAGTATGCGCCGTGCCTGTAAAACAACGGCAAAATGCCAAACGGCAAAACTGCCAATGCTTTACGGCTTGTTTTTCGTTTACATCAATTAATGCAGTGTAACACAAATCTCTGTTTTTGTAGGGTTTACTTATTTGCACCTTTTGCCGATTAAATAAAACGCCAATTAATAAAAAAGCAAGCCTAATGTTATTTTCCCCTTTACATATAAGCAGCCTTCCTTATTTAAAAAAGTTTGCCTGCGGCTACAATTGTTTTATGTTTAACGGCAGGTAAATGTTTACCGTGGTGCCGTTTTCACCCTCGCTTTGCAACGCAAGCTTACCTTCGTGGGCTGCAATAATTTCATCTGCCACCGCAAGCCCGATACCGGAGCCCCTTGCGGCGTTTTTGCCTTTGTAAAACTTTGTTTTTACATTTTCAATATCCTCTTGCAAAATGCCGGGGCCGCTGTCTTTTATAGAGATATGCACAAAAGCGCCTGTCTTCTCCAGCTTCACCAGCACCTCGCCGTTTGGCGGTGTGTACTTAAGTGCGTTGTCTAAAATGTTCACCAGCACCTGGCGCAAACGGTTTTTATCCGCCAATATGGGGCAGAATGTCTCGGGCTCTTCAAAGGCCAGTATCTTGCCTTCTTCCAGTGCGCGCTGTCGGAACATAAGCACCGCATCACTAACTTCCGCAACCGCATCCAGCTTTTCTTTTTCAAGCGTCAAGCCGCCGTTCTGCATGCGAGAGAAATCAAGCAGCTCTTCCACCATGGCGTATAAACGGTCTGTCTCGCTGGTTATAACACCTATGCCCCGCTTGTAGTTTTCATCCTGTGGCGGCACTTTTGCCAACGTTTCCGCCCAGCCTTTAATTGCTGTAAGCGGGGTCCGCAGCTCGTGCGAGACTGAAGATATAAATTCATTTTTCATCTGTTCGGTTTTGGCAAGCTCGGTTGCCATTTCATTAATGGTGTTACAAAGCCTGGCAATTTCATCGTTGCCAACAGCCTCCACCCGCACATCAAAATCTCCGGCGGCAATGCGCGTTGCAGTTGCTTCTATTTTGGCCACCGGGTTAACAATACTTCTAATAAAATACCACCCTGAAAGCACCGCCGCAAAAAGTACCAGCAGCATTATCAGCGAGGTGAGCACCCCCGCAGATACAATGCGTTCATCAAGCGCAGCCACACTGGTAACAATGCGCAAAGCTGCAATTTCACCTGCCGGGCGGGTTACCAAAAGCGTTATGGCCATAACACGGCTCTCTTGCCCCAGCGGCCCAATAAATTCCCCAACCCCGGTAGAGCTGAGCGTGGCTTCTTCGTAGTCTTCAAGCTGGACCTCCTGCAACACAAATCCACTTGAAGTTGCCACAACCTGGCCGCGAACATCCACCAGCATAAGCTCAAATTTGTCAGTCTCGCTAAATTCTCCCACCATTCGGCGCAGGGCATCTTCATACTCTGCCTCTGTGGCAGTGGTGTTTGCCAGCTGCCCGCTTAAAGTGGTAATGCGGTTTAGCATTGCCTGCCGCGCGCCACTGTAGTAAAAGTTTGCGGTAAGCAGCACAATGGCAACCTCAGCAATAAGTAAAACGCCAACAATAAAAGTAAGGCTGCCGCGCACCCACCGCTTTGTTATACTGTTCACCCGGCACCCCTCTCTTCGCTGTTTTGCTATGCATTCCAGCGGTAGCCGTAGCCCCATACCGTCAAAATATGTTCCGGCTCGCTGGGTTCGTCTTCCACCTTCATGCGCAGCCGGCGTATGTTCACGTCCACAATTTTTACATCTCCGTAATAGTTTTCGCCCCACACCCCCTCGAGGATTTTTTCCCTCACTAAGGCGGTGCCCGGGTTTTCAAAAAAAAGTTCCATAATTTGAAATTCAACCTGCGTCAAATCAATTGCTTCGCCTTTTTTTAAAAGCGTGCGGCTTTTGCGGTCCAGCACAAAATTCCCGGATACCAAGCGGCTTTCGGCGCCGCCGTCTTCCTCATGGCTTTTCTTTGCGTTTACACGGCGGCAC
>JAVBRS010000006.1:0-7943 GCA_031547715.1 Oscillospiraceae bacterium | reverse complement strand
CAGTTTTTTATATTCGCGCAGCAGGTTGCGGTAAAGTTCGTTATTTTGGGTTGTGGCTGGGTCCTGTAATTTTTGCGCTATTTCATCATATCGGTTCTTTACCGCAGAAAGTTTATCAAGCATGGTTTATATTTGCCTTTCATTCACTTTGGCCTGCCGGCCTTATAATTTTTTTTATGTTTTTTTCAATTTTGCTGCGCGGCAGCATTACTTCACGCCCGCAGCCCAGGCAGCGAATTTTAAAGTCCATACCTATGCGCAAAACTAAAAATTGGTTTGCGCCGCAAGGGTGCGGCTTTTTTACTAAAATTGTGTCCCCCACCTGCACATCCAAAGCACGGCCCCCCTACTTTTGTTTAGTAAAATATTATATACTAAAAATGCCCTTGGCGCAAACGGTTTTAGGCAACTATTTGTGCTTTAACCGAATTTAAAACCGTATTTTACCTTACGGCACAAATATACGCCCCACTGCCTGCATATATTTAAATATTTGCATAGGGGGTAAAAAAATGTGCTACTTGCCTGAAGGATATAATAAAACGCCAAAACTGTATACCGATAATGACATTGACCGCTTAATAAACGAACAAACGCCCGTTAGTGGCTTTGCCACAACTTTTAGCGGTGAAAAAATTTTATATGCAAAATTTACAACTAAAGAAACAAACTATATTGTTGAGATACCTGCGGCAGAAGCAGTTATGCGCGCACCGGCAACCGGCACAAAAGAAGTGGCAATTATAAGCCGCATAGGCTGCCCAATTTATTTTATTTTAACAGGCGTTAAGGCCGCTGGTACCCTTACAGCCAGCCGCGCAATGGCGCAGCAGCTTTGCAGCAAAAATTACCTTTCACACTTGCGCCCGGGGCGAATTATCCCTTGCGTTGTTACACATATTGAGCCTTTTGGTGCCTTTTGCGACATAGGGTGTGGAATATCTGCGTTGCTGCCCATAGATTGCGTTTCCGTTTCACGTATTCGCAGCCCTGCCGACAGGCTTTTCACAGGCCAGTGCATATACTGTGTTGTAAAAAGTATTGACGAATTGGGCCGTTTTGTATTAACCCTAAAAGAACTGCTTGGCACCTGGGAAGAAAACGCAGCTTTATTTTTGCCTGCCTCCACCGTTCTAGGCACTGTGCGCACGGTTGAAAGCTATGGTATTTTTGTTGAGCTTACACCAAACCTAACAGGCCTTGCTGAGGTTTACCCGGGTGCCACCCCGGGGGATAAAGTTAGTGTTTATATAAAATCAATTGTACCTGAAAAGATGAAAATTAAACTTGTTATATTGAAAATACTCAAAAGTGAACTTACACCGGAGCCATTAGTTTATTACATAAAAGATGAACTGATATCACATTGGCAATACTCACCTCCGGGTTGTGAAAAGTTTGTAGAAACGGTTTTTGGCGCCACCAATTAACAGGAATATATAACAAAGAAGCCAAGCTAAAGCTTGGCTTTTTGTCAAATACGTAATATTACGCCATCTTTCGCAGGGCTTATCGCTCTGCAACACTCTCCCAATCTTTCAAAAAACGCTCAATGCCGGCGGTTGTCAAGGGGTGGTCTATCATTTGCAATAAAACTTTGTACGGCACAGTTGCAATATGCGCACCCGCTTTTGCGGAATTAACTACATGCATAGGCCCGCGAATTGATGCAGAGATAATTTCACATTTAATTTCATGTTGAATAAAAATATCTGAAATATCTGCTATTAAGTCTATGCCCTCTTGGCTGATATCGTCCAGCCTGCCTACAAACGGGCTTACATAAGTTGCACCTGCGCGGGCGGCAAGCAGCGCCTGTGCCGCTGAAAAAATTAATGTAACATTTGTACGTATACCCTTTTTTGCAAGCAGGTTTACGGCTTTAAGCCCCTCGGCGCACATGGGTATTTTTATTACAATATTTTTATGAATTTTAGCAAGTTTCAGCGCTTCCGCCACCATTTCATCACTTTTAAGGGAAATAACCTCTGCGGATACCGGGCCGTCTATAATATCTGTTATCTCTTTAACAACTTCTTCAAAAACTCTGCCCTCTTTTGCTATTAGTGAAGGGTTTGTGGTAACCCCGCAAATTACACCGAGGCTTGCAGCTGAACGTATTTCATCAACATTGGCTGTATCTATAAAAAGTTTCATGTTTACCCCCACATTTTATTAATTTGAATTTTAGCACAGCATGGCGCCTATTACAACCACAAGCTTTGCTTTTTAAGCCGCTGTATAATATAATTATAACCATATGAAAGGGGGCACAAAATGACAAACTTCGCATTCACCGGTGGTGTAAAGCTAGGCGGCTTGACATCGCCTACGGAAATTCGTATACTGCTGTGCTACCTGCTAACCTCAGTGCAGGGCGGGCTTACAAGAGAAGAACTTGAAACAGCCCTGCTTGGTGAGGAACTGGCCAATTATTTTGAATACAGCACCGCCCTTGGCGGCCTTGTTGAGGCAGGGCTTATTTCATTTAAAAACAACATTTACTCCATAACCGACACCGGGCGCACTGCCGCCATTACACTTGAAAGTGAACTGCCCTACAGTGTTAAAACTGCCGCCCTTGCAGCAGCTGCACGTGCACAGCGCTTTACAAAGAAAGAAAAACAAAACCAAACAAGGCTGGAAGCCCTGCCCGACGGTGGTTTTATGGTGCATTGCCGCATAGCGGAAAACGACACCGAAGATGAAATTTTTTCATTCTCTATTTTAATGCCGGATAAAACTGCTGCAGTATATGTGCAAAACCAGTTTGTGAAAAATGGAGATAATATATTTGAGATTGTGCTCAAAACCCTCACCGCAGAAATTCCTGAAGAATGAGACAATTCGAATAATGAAAAAGGGGTAATATAATGAATATAGAAATACGCCATGAAACCCAAGAAGAATACCGAATTGTTGATGAAATTACAAGAGATGCATTTTGGAATTTATATGTACCCGGCTGCGATGAACACTACCTTGCCCACGCCCTGCGCACCCACGAGGATTACCTGCCGGAACTTAGCTTTGTTATTGCTGTAGACGGTGAAATTGCCGGCAGCATATTCTACAGCCGCAGTAAAATATGCAAAGAAGATGGCGGCGAACTTGAGATATTGACTTTTGGCCCTGTTTGCATTGCAAAAAAATTCCAAGGGAAAGGGCTGGGCCGCAAACTTATAACCCACAGCATTGAAGCCGCCCGTGCTGCCGGCCACAGCGCCATTATAATCGGTGGAGACTGGCGCCATTATTCACATTACGGCTTTTGCAGTACAAAGAAATACGGGATTTCCATGCCTGATGAAAAATTTTACACAGGCATTCTTGCACTGCCTTTACAGCCAAACGTGCTTAGCAATGCAAAAGGTATTTGGCAGCTTAGCCCTGTTTTTGAAATTGACGGGGGAAAAGCGGCAGAGTTTGACAAAACTTTTACCCCAAAAGAAAAAGTGTGGCAGGAAAGCCAAGATTGGTTTGCCACAGCCAGCACTGAAATTGATGAAAGAATATACTAGTGTTCTATTACCTTAAAAAATACAGTTTAGCAAAACCATGTTGAACTGTATTTTTTATAAACACCATAAGCCTGTACAACAAATTACTGTTTCAGCGCCTATATATTAGTTGTGTTTTGCCTTACTGCACAGTTTGTGGCCGCAATATTTTCATCGATTAAATTTTTTAATGTTATATACAATTAAAAGAAGGCCCTGCAAAGCTGCACGGCCTTCTTTGAAATTACAGAAGTATTACTCTTTTAATTTCTTTATTCCTGCATATCACCTTTGCAGGTTATATCTGCAATATAATTTTCCGGGTTTTGTACCTTTTCTAACTGTGCTTCAATGCCACATTCTATTTTGCTTTCTTGCATACCTGCTTGCTTTGTATCATGTTCACCGGCAATTTCTTCGCTTTTTTGCCGCGTTGTCCCCTCAACTACGCCTTTGCTTAACAGCACTTTAAAAACAGTGTAAAACAATATTTTTACATCAAAAAAAAGGCTTATTTTCTTTGCGTAATAACCATCAAGCTCCGCTTTTACAGGTATCGGCAATTCGTCGCGGCCATTTACCTGTGCCCAACCTGTAAGGCCAGGCACAAGGGCGTTGGCATTGTACTTATCCCTTTCATCAAGAAGGTCATATTGGTTCCAAAGTGCCGGGCGCGGGCCTACGAAACACATTTCCCCTTTAAAAATATTAAAAAGTTGCGGCAGCTCATCCAGGCTGCTTTTGCGCAAAAATTGGCCAAGCGGGGTTATCATTGCGGCCGGGTTTTGCAAAAGGTGGGTTGGCACATCTTTTGGTGTATCTGCATACATAGTTCGGAATTTTAATATTTCAAAATGGGTTTTACCTTTCCCTACGCGTTTTTGCTTAAAAAGCACCGGCCCGGGTGATGTGCATTTAACCAACACTGCAACCGCCAGCAGAACCGGCCACAGCAATGCCAACGCAAGTACACAGCAAAAAAGGCTTGCTGCCCTTTTGCCAAATTTTATATACAAAGTGCAGCTACCCCTTTCATTATTCTTCAAATTGCATGGCATTTTCATTGTGCTTAAACGTAGGCACCATGGCAATTAATTTTTCAACAATTGCATTGCTGTTGTTGCCTTCCGCTATACTTTGAAGCTGTGCAAGGTCATCAAAAAAGCTTTCTTTTTCCATTCGCAGCGGTGCGCCCACATGTATTTTGGCGTTTGCTGTACTTTTTAAACCTTCTTCATCCATTAAAAGCTCTTCAAAAAGCTTTTCACCGGGGCGCAGGCCGGTAAAAATAATATTTATGTCTTTATACGGGGTAAGGCCTACAAATTTAATTAAATTTTCAGCTAGGTCCAATATTTTCACAGGGTCGCCCATATCCAAAACAAATATATTGCCGCCCTCACCCATTGCAGCCGCTTCCAGCACCAGGCGCACAGCCTCAGGTATTGTCATAAAATAGCGCACAATATCCGGGTGTGTTACAGTAACCGGCCCGCCGTTTGCAACCTGCTCTTTAAATAATGGCAGCACCGAGCCGTTAGACCCTAAAACATTGCCAAAGCGCACTGCAACAAACTTCGTGTACATGCTGTTTTGCGCTAATGTTTGCACCACCATTTCACATATGCGTTTTGTGGCGCCCATAACATTGGTTGGGTTAACCGCCTTGTCGGTAGATATCAACACAAACTTTTCCGCTTTAAATTTCATAGCGGCACTGGCAACATTGTATGTGCCAAAAACATTGTTTTTAACAGCTTCCTCCGGTGCGTCTTCCATAAGTGGCACATGTTTATGCGCCGCCGCATGGAACACAAGCTGCGGCTGGTAACGTTCAAACAGGCAGTTCATTTTAGCCTCGTCTCTCACGCTTGCTATTTGAACCACCAAATTTAATTTTTCTCCGTACGTCCTGCGCAGCTCTTGCTGTATTGCGTAAGCGTTGTTTTCATATATATCTAAAATAATAAGTTTGCCGGGGTGGCATGCGGCAATTTGCCTGCATAACTCGCTGCCTATTGAGCCGCCGCCACCGGTTACCAAAACCACTTTCCCTGTTAGAAGTTCGTTGGTGGCAAGGGTAAGTTCTATCTCCTCACGGCCCAAAAGGTCTTCCACACGCACATCTTGAATGCGAGATAAAAAATCGCTGCCGTCTGCTATAAGTTTAACTATGTCCGGTAGCACTTGTATGTTGCAGCTGGTTTTTGAACAAATTGATAAAATACGCTTTTTATTGTCACCGTCCAGGCTTGGTATTGCCAGCAGAATAGTTTCAATTTCGCATTGCTCAACAAGCTTTGGTATATCTTGGGTTGTGCCCATAATTTGCACACCCATAATAATGCGCCCCTGTTTTGCCAGGTCATCGTCTACAGCGCATATAACATTTACATCGTTATCAATATTTTTGTTTAATTCATGCAGCAGCGTTGAAGCTGCATCTCCTGCGCCTACCATTAAAACACGCTTTTTCTTTTCGCGTATACTTTGCAACTTGGTGTTGCGGTACATGCGGTAGGTAAGCCGGGTAATAAGTGTAAGCACAGAGGCAAACATGGCAGACACTAAATAAACAGATACAGGTATACGGCGCTCTTTGAAAATAAGCAGTGTGGGCACAACAAACGCCACAACTGCAACCACGGCAGCCACACAAAAACGAAAAAATTCAACTATTTCAGCGTACCGCCAAAGGCTGTCATACATGCCCATAAAACCGTAAACCGTTGTATAACAACACGCAAAGAAAAAGCAGCTGGCAATCATCAAGCTGCGGTATGCGTTCATGTTTGCCCAGCCTGCAATAAGCATCCATGTAAGCATGTATGAAAAAACAACCATAAACACATCAAGCAATAGCAGCAATTGCTTGCGGTAGCGTTGTAGCCATTTTGAAAGACCGTTTTGCATATTAAACCTCTTTTTTGCTAATACCATGCTTTGCTAAACATACATATTACAGCATTTTGCCCAAATATTCAACATATACAATTGGTTTTCACCCTGCCATATAAGCCTGTTGCTTATAAATTTACAAAAGCACATTGTGTATAAACGTTTAACCCATACATTGTAACCCCGTAAAATCAAACGCGGGGCGATATTCTTCACTTGCCGCACCCTCGCCCTGGATAAAGCAATTTTCAACACCCAATGCTTCGGCGTACTCAACCATGGTACTGTATTGCCGGTATGGTAAGGTTTTGCTTAACTCTTTAGGCAGGGCCACCCCGCTTGGCGGGCAGTATTGGCACATTAAGCTAATAAAAATATTGTTGCCGTAAGTACTGTGTAAATAATCAATTATTTTTTTAGTGTCAAACAGAAGGCCGGGCAGCATTAGGTGGCGCACCAGCACACCTTTTTGCATAACCCCTTTGCTGTCAAAGGTTGCCGGCCCTACCTGCGCATACATAATTTCAATGGTTTTGCACACCGCTTCAAAATAGCCGGGTGCGGCTGAATACTTAATGGCCGGCCCTTCTTTGCAGTATTTTAAATCCGGCATATAAACATCCACCATGCCGGCTAGCAATTCCATAGCTTCCCGTGTTTCATAGCCACCGGTGTTGTACACAACCGGTATTGCAAGCCCCTTTTGTTTTGCCAGTTTTAGTGCACATACAATTTGCGGTATGTAGTGTGTAGGTGTTACAAGGTTAATGTTATCTGCGCCTTTGCTTTGCAAATTGCAAAAAATATCCGCCAGCTCTTCACATGTTACCTGCACGCCTTTACCGCCATAACTTATTTCGTGGTTTTGGCAGTAAACGCACTTTAAGCTGCAATGGCTGAAAAACACAGCCCCGCTGCCGCCTGTATTTGAAATACATGGCTCTTCCCAGTGGTGCAGTGCCGCCCGCGCTATATATACTATATTATTTGCGCCGCAAAAACCCACTTCCCCTTTTAAACGGTTCACACCGCAACTTCGCCTGCATAGGTTACAAGCGGCCAAGGCTTGTACTTCTTTTGCAATTTGCACGCTGTGCCCCCTGTAATTTGTTACTTTGATTTTTAAAGTTCTTTCACACAGTATTATATCACAAAAGCTTACACAACAGCCTTGTGCCAAAAGGTGGCTTTATGTTATGCTGAAAACAATTATTTTAATAGTATTGGCGTTTACGGCGCGAATAAAGCCTTTTACTTTGCCTTTGGCATTTTGCTGCACCATGCCTTTCATATTTAGTGGTCTCTGGCAGTATTCGGTATTTAGGGCGTAGTACAAACCTTTTCCCCACTTTTGAATATATAAGGCATTCACACTTTAATATTTGTAGCTAACTTACTAAAAAATTACGGCCCACACAGTCATTCAGCGGCTTTTTCTGTTTTCTTAATTTTTGCTTTTATTATAATTTATCCAAATGAAAGGTGCTTGTATGAAATTTTCCATTTCCCCTTTAATATTTGAAAAAGTACCAAACCTTTGCATTG